>CAZAMS010000308.1:0-6060 GCA_964486305.1 uncultured Aestuariivirga sp. | reverse complement strand
AAGCGTTACCCAGCAGAAAAGCGGTGGCGCAAAGGCGAACGGCTAGTGGTCAAATTTGTGGGCGAGCGGCGTCTCGCTTCATCGCGCAAGGGAAACACGGCTATCTAACTGTTGCTTTAGGGCGACACTGGCCCGGAAAGTGTCCGCAAATTCGCTATTGGGTTGTGATTACGAAAAGTCCTCCATATACTTTGATTAGCGGTACGCCAAAAAGCTGACGAATAGAAAGCCCGCTGCATCATTTCTCGGGAAGGCGATGAGGGCTGAGAAGAAAGTGTTATGGTTCCAGGACATGTCTCCCCATGCGGGACCATAACATTTTCGTTCGGATTCTGTGCCACGTTGGCAGCTAAAGTTGATACCAAGGCTCTAGCGCTGGGCCATGTCGACTCAAGGCAAATCTCTAGTTGACAGCACACAAGTAGGCGAGTGTCGCCGCGATGCCCAAAACGGTTCTGACGGCGTGCAGTCGTCCCCACTTCTCCAGCAGTGAACGAAACGTCAGCCCCGCCGCGCGGCCTCGATTACCGCAACGTCGATTTTCTTCATTTCCATCATCGCGTCGAAGGCGCGTTTTGCTTCATTGCCACCAGCCGCCATTGCTTCCGTCAAGACCCGTGGCGTGATCTGCCAGGAGACTCCCCACTTGTCCTTGCACCAGCCGCACGCGCTTTCCTGCCCGCCATTCCCGACGATGGCGTTCCAGTAGCGGTCGGTTTCTTCCTGATCGTCTGTTGCAATTTGGAAGGAGAAGGCCTCGCTTTGTTTGAACGCGGGACCGCCGTTGATGCCGATGCAAGATACGCCCGCCACGGTGAAATCCACGACTAGTACATCGCCTTTTTTGCCAGAGGGAAAATCGCTCGGTGCACGGTGCACGGCACCCACAGCGCTGTCAGGGAATATCTTGGCATAGAAGCGGGCCGCAGCCTCGGCGTCCTTGTCGTACCAAAGGCAAATGGTGTTCTTGGTCATTGCATGTCCATTCCTTCTTTAACTCCAACGAGCGGTAAAACGTGCCACGCTTTAGTAAGTTCCCAATGCGCTGACGTAATTCTGGCATTCCTCGGCCATCGCATGCTTCCCATAGACATCTCGGTTGCCATTTACGCATCTGTCGTTATACTGAATTCATTCCTTATTTCGTCATCCCGGCGAACGCCGCTATCGGATTCACACATCTTTGTTGCCATCTCAGCAATGATCAACGCGCTGAATTCGTTCTTTCTTTCGTCATCCCGGCGGACGCCGGGACCCAGACTTGCAACCAGTGAGCATATTCAAAGTCTGGGTCCGACTTTCGTCGGGATGACAGATTATTGTTTTGGATTATGAGCTTACAATAAGTTTTGGTGTGAATTGAATGACAAAAGATGTGTGCATACGATAGCGACTTCCGTCGGGATGACGGAAATTTGAAATGTTTACCGGGATGGCAGAGCGCTCTTGGTTTTATAAAGCGCCTTGGCGGGAAGAAATTAAGCTGAAAAAGATATGTGAATCTGATAGCGGCAAAAGCCGGGACCCAGACTTACAATGCTCTCCAAATCTCTAGCTGGCAGCCCACAAGTACGCGAATGTCGACGCGATGCCTAAAGCGGTTCTGACGGCATGCAGCCGTCCCCACTTCTCCACCAGTGCACGAGACGTTGGGTCCGCATCATTGGCTGCAATCGCGTTCAGCTTTTTGTTCGTCGGTGCAATGCCAAGCAGTGTAAAGGGCCAGTTCGCGAGGATCAGGAAGGCTCCCACAATCCACCGCCAATCCCCGGTTTGCCAGGCAACAAACAGCCCGAGAATGCCAGAAATCATGGCAAGGCCCGCCTGCATGAATTTGCCACGCGCGTAGCTTGGCTTCCACTGCGCCAGAAGGCTCTTATCGTCCAGTGCCAGGCGTGCGGGCTGTTCCGCGATATTGATATAGAGTGCCGCCCCCGCGAACGCGGCCGCTGATAAAAAGGCCAGTTGACCTAGAAATGAAGCACCTAGCATAGCCCTGCCCGCCTTGTCGTTTGCGCAGCCAACAGACCTGCTGAAGTTGGCAATTCTCTCATCGGGTCTTCAGGCATTGCCGCTGTTCCTCTGGTAAGCTTCGAGCGCTCCCTTCCATTGCCCCGCACCAAACTCTGCCTTTAGCGCTGTCTCCAACGCTGAACCCAGGAATTGGCGGAACTCCCGCTCATCATCAGTAGGCGGAGAAAGCTGATCGAAAGCATTTTTTCTTTCAAGGAGCGCATCACCCTTGAGCGCTGCTATTTCCTTGCTGATTTCTTCCGCTGTTTCCCGGCCAGCTCGTGACGTCAAATCCATTTGACCTCTCCAATCTGTGCTTTCCGTCAAGCATATACGAATTGCGGGATGGATCCGATAGTTTGTCAGGAGTTGGAAATTTCAAACTAAACCACAACCAGTCGTTTCACACCGATGGACGCACCACCTCGACACCATGCTTCAATGACATGACCATTGCCGCCCACGAGCTACGTCAAACGTCACCTAACCCGCGACTCTGAATCGCGCTTCATTGGTCTTGATTTTCTCACAACAGCCAGGTCGCCGCTAAACCGCAGGCCTAATCCTTCCCAAGCAAGTCGATCAAAACAGTGAGGGCTTTATCATTCAATCCTGCGTCAATGCCCCTATGGGCAAGATCGCTAAACAGTTGTGGTAAATCCGCTGGAGCGCCAACGGTCTTGAATGTACTGAGCGTATGATCAAGTGCTAGAGCATAAGCCGTTATTGTCGCCGGTGGGTTGTCGAAGGAGCCGGTCGGCACCGTGTCAGCGAAGTACTTAATATAGCTTGGCAGTACACCAATCGAAACGGGTATTTGTTGTACAAATGTGTCAAGCGGTATGCCAGCCTTCTTGCATACCAGGCCGCCGTAGATCATCCCGAACATGAACCCCTGACGCGTGGTGAAGAGCGCGGCAAACAGCGCGGCAAGCATGCCAGGTTTGGAACCCACGCGGGTGGAGCTGCCGCCAAGTGCCTTGATGGCAGGTTTCCAGGTTTCCCAAACATCCTCGGCGCCAACCACGGTCAGTACGGTCTCCGGCTTCCCGATTGCTGGTGGTAAGCCGTTAATACCTCCGATCAGCCAGGATGCTCCGCATTCGGACAACAGCTTGGCAAGGGCCTCTGCCTCAGTCAAACCGCCTGTGCTGAGTTCGATGATCGTTCTGCCATGAAGTGATCCAGCAATCTGCCCTAGAAGCTCGATGGTCTTGTCATGTGAAGTGATGTTGGTAATGGTGGCCGGACTGGCGGCAATCGCTTCCGCTGCAGAGGCCGCCGCAACTGCGCCGGCCGCTATCAATGGTACAGCTTTTTCAGGAGAGCGGTTCCAGACCGTCACGGAATAGCCGCTCTTCAACAGAGTGTGCGCCAACGTACTGCCCATCGCGCCCAGGCCAATGACTGAAATATCGGACATCTCCACATTCCTTCCTGGAAAATGAGACCTGGACATCTCTAAAAACAAATTGAAGAAAGTCATAGTAAATTTTTTCAATGGGTTAGAAGCGCAGGCCGTTGATCAGCCCTACGGAACATTCGCGCAAGGCAACGCGCATCGCATTGAGGGGCCTAGTTTGCGCGTGGCCGGCTGATTGACTCTATCGGGCGTGTGTCTTAAGCCCTTAAAGTGGTCTGACAAGCGGACCGGTCAGTTTTGAGGATAATCTTTGGCCAAGCTGGGTCATGCGGGAATTCATGGACTCGTCAAGCCGGTCCGCCCGCAGTCGCTTGACTCAGCCGTGCTCGACGCTCTTGCCTCCTATGTTGACCGTGCCAAAATCCTTCCGGATAGCCGCTTGCCGAGCGAACGGGTCCTGTGCGAGGCGCTCGGGGTGGGCCGGTCCACCGTGCGTGAGGCGCTGAAGCGCTGGGAAGCCCTCGGCATCGTCGAAATGCGGAAAGGCAGCGGGGCATACCTCAAGGTCGCTTTCGGCCCCAACCTCCTGCATGTGCCGCTTATTCTGGCGCGGCCATCAAAGGTGAAAAATCTGCTCCAGATACTGCAGGTGCGCCGCGCGCTGGAAGGTGAGGCGGCTGCCATTTGCGCAATGTCCGCTAGCGATGAGGATGTGGCGGCAATTGAGGCCGCACTTGTCAAAATGGAAACCGCCCACGCCAAGGGCGGCGGTTCCGAAGAGGACTGGCAGTTTCATCAGCAGATCTTCGCATCAACAGCGAACCCCTTCTTTCGCACGATCATCCAGTCAATGCGCGATCTCTTGCATCAGTTGTGGGAGAATGCCCTGGCGCTGCCGGATTTCGCTGCGGCGTCTTACCCCTTTCACCGCACCATGTATGAAGCGATCGCCCGGCGTAACCCGAAGAAGGCCCGGGCCGAGGCATGGAAGCTGATCGATTCCGTCGAACGCGAAATTCGCGAGGCTTTTCCAAATGAAGTATGAAGGGCATATCTCATCGGCGACCGACGCGGCAATTGCCGAAGCGTCGGTCATCGTCTGCGACGATGCTTCCCACGAGCACGATCCAGTGGTGGGACCGATCTACCAAACCTCACTCTTCACCTTCAAGAATTTCGAGAGCATGAGAAAAGCCTTCGCCGGCGAGAGCAGCGGTTACATATATTCCCGTGTGGGCAACCCGACGGCCCATGATTTTGAACGCCGCATCGCCGCGCTCGAGGGCGCCGAGGCAGCACGTGGATTTGCCAGCGGCATGGCAGCGATCAGCGCAACGGTGCTGTCGGTGGTCAAGTCGGGCGAGCGCATCGTCGCGGTGCGCCATTGCTATGGTGACGCTTACCGTTTCTTCGAGAAGCTTCTGCCGCGTTTCGGAATTTCGGTCGATTACATCGATGGCAGCGATGCGGAAACGGTCGAGGCGGCACTGCCGGGAGCCAAACTTCTTTATCTCGAAAGCCCCAGTTCGATGGTATTCGAACTGCAGGATATTGCGAGACTGGCAAAGGCCGCACGGGCGTTGGGCATCGTCACGCTTGTCGATAATTCCTGGGCCACTCCTATATTCCAGAAGCCCATTACCCATGGCGCCGATCTTGTTGTTCACTCGGCATCGAAATACATTGGTGGCCACAGCGACACGGTTGCGGGTGTGGTCGCAGGGTCAGCGGCGCTGATCGCGGCGATCAACGAGCTTACGCATCCATTTCTTGGTGCCAAGCTCTCGCCACTTGAAGCCTTTCTGCTGATCCGCGGGCTTCGGACCCTGCCGTTGCGCATCAAGCGCCACATGGACAGTGCGCTTCTCCTCGCCGACCGGTTGCGCCAGCACCCTCATGTCACGAAGATTCACCATCCGGTTTATTCGAACCATCCCGGCCGCGGAACTCTCGCAGGGTTCACCGGCCTGTTCACTTTTGAAGTGGATGACCAGGTGGACGTCGTGCGCTTTTCCGATGCACTCAGGTATTTTCGCCTCGGCGTCAGCTGGGGTGGGCATGAGAGCCTGATTGTCCCGGTTGCCGCGTCGCTGGCGCAAACGCCCGGCGTTAATTCATTCAACCGTTTCGGCGTGTCACCACGCGCCATCCGTCTGCATGTCGGTCTTGAGGATGTCGAGATGCTCTGGGCCGACCTGGAGAAAGCCTTTGTCACAAGTGTAAAATCCTAGGGAGGAAAAAATGAAAAAACTAACGACGACAATCCTGCTGGGAGCGGCTCTTGCCGCGCTTGGCGCCGTTTCGGCCTGGGCCGAAACCAAGGTGCAGCTGCTGGAAGTGATCACCAGCCCGGCGCGCACCGAATTCCTCAAGTCGCAGCTGGCGGAATTCGAGAAAGCCAACCCGGACATCAAGGTCGAGGTCATCTCCCTGCCCTGGGGCCAGGCGTTCGAAAAGTTCCTGAGCATGGTGCAGGCGGGCGAGACGCCAGACCTCGTCGAAATGCCGGAACGCTGGGTGGGGCTTTATGCCAACAACGGCCAGCTTGAGGATCTTGGTCCCTACATGAAGGACTGGGCGGAAGCCGCCACGCTCGGCGACCGTGCCAAGGAGTTCGGCTCGACCGTCAAGAACACGCAATACATGATCCCTTACGGCTATTACATCAACGCGATGTTCTACAA
>CAZAMS010000307.1:0-3982 GCA_964486305.1 uncultured Aestuariivirga sp. | reverse complement strand
TGCACGAGAGTATGCGAGCATCGATCGTGCCATAGCGCGCCGCCGCCGGAATGCGCGCCTCTCCCGGTTGTTCGGCAAAGCGCGAATGCACCAGTTGATCAGCGACCGTGACAGCAATCTCTCGGCCGAGTTGCTGCCGGATCCATTCGAGCATCATGTCAATGACCGAAGAGCCGCCAGCACTTGTCATGCGGTCCCGATCAACCTCGAAAAGAGATTGCATCGTTTGCACCCGCGGAAAACTTTCGCGAAATCCGGGGAGGCTTTCCCAATGGCAGGTGGCGCGATAGCCATCCAGCACACCAGCACTCGCCAATATGAATGGCCCCGTATCAATCCCAGCAAGCAACACTTTCTGGCTCGCGAGTTTTCGCATTGCTGCCAGCGCAGGTTTGGTAATGCCCTGCTCGGGTTCGTAGCTTGCGCACACCACAACTATGGTCGGGCGGCCCACATCAGCAAGGCCGCCGGATACGGAAACTGGAATGTCATTGGAGGCAAAAACCGGTTTCCCATCAGCAGAAATAAACCTCCAGGAAAACACCTGCCCGGCAAAACGGTTCGCCACGCGCAGGGGTTCAAGCGCCCCATAGAGCGAAATCATCGAAAAGTGCGGAATAAGATGAAAAACAACGTCAACAGAGGGCATGGCGAAAAAAGCTAAATCTTTGGCGAAAAAAGTCAAACTAAGAAACTGGATAGGGCTAACGTCGCCGTAAACGGAGGACCCCATGAACCCGAAAATCATCATTACCTGCGCCGTGACAGGCGCTGGCGACACGGTTGGTAAAAGCCCGAATGTTCCCGTAACCCCAGAGCAAATTGCCAATTCAGCCCTGGAAGCCGCCGCTGCCGGTGCTGCGGTGGTCCATTGTCATGTCCGTGAGCCAAAAACCGGCAAGGGTTCCCGCCGGGTTGATCTCTACAAGGAAGTCATGGAGCGCATCCGCACCAAGAACAAGGAAGTGATTATCAATCTCACCGCAGGCATGGGTGGCGATCTGGATGTCGGACCCGGCGAGACGCCGATGAAGTGGGGTGCGGGCACCGATCTCGTTGGCCCCGTTGAACGCCTGCTTCACATCGCCGAACTCCGCCCTGAACTCTGCACCCTGGATTGCGGCTCGCTGAACTTCGGCGACGGCAACACCATGGTTGTGCAGACGCCTGCCCAGTTGCGCGAACAGGCAGCTCTCATAAAATCCTATGGCGTGAAACCCGAAATGGAAATTTTCGATTCAGGAAACCTGTGGTTTGCCAAGCAGCTCTGCACCGAAGGCCTGATTGACAGCCCGCCGCTCTTCCAGCTCTGCCTCGGTATCCCCTGGGGTGCGCCCTATGATTCCGAAACCATGGCCTACCAGAAAGCGCAGCTGCCGCAGGGAGCGATCTGGGCAGCCTTCGGCATTGGCCGCAATGAATTTCCAGCCGTGGCGCAAGCTGTTCTCCTCGGCGGCCATGTGCGGGTCGGTCTTGAAGACAATCTCTGGCTCGAAAAGGCGTGCATGCCACCAACGGCAAGCTCGTAGAGAAAGCGGTGAAGATCATCGAAATGCTTGGCACGAAAGTGGCCACCCCCGATGAAGCCCGCACTATTTTGAAATTGAAACCACGGACCTGAGTGCCATGAGCAAAATCAAAACCGTTGGCATCGCCGGAACCGGCCTTATAGGCGCAGGCTGGGCAGCGCGCCTGCTTATCCGTGGCTTTGACGTAATCGCCTATGACGTACATCCCGCAGCCGAAGCCAAACTCCGCGCTGCAATTGATGTGGCCTGGCCTTCCATGTCCAAGCTCTTGGGTACGCCCAGCAAAAAAGGCAAGCTCAGTTTCACCACTGACCTCAGGGAGATGGCGTCAAAAGCTGACTTCATCCACGAGGCAGCGCCCGAGCGCGAAGACCTCAAGGTGAAGCTGTTCCGTGATATCGACGCCATTGCCCGACCGGACGTGCTTATTTCCTCCTCCTCCTCCGGCTTCCTGCCCACCGTTCTGCAGTCCCAATGCCAGCACCCGGAACGCGTGATCATCGGCCACCCTTTCAATCCCGTCTACCTTCTCCCACTTGTTGAAACCGTTCCAGGTGCCAAGACTTCAAGCGAAGCCATGGATCGCGCCGGCGTATATTTCGAATCCATCGGCATGCAGGTGTTGCGCCTCAAGAAGGAAATTGAAGGCTATATCTGCGACCGCCTGCAGGAAGCCCTGTGGCGCGAGGCGCTGCATATCCTCAACAAGGACATCGGCACCACCGGCAACATTGATGACTCAATCGTCTATTCCGCAGGCATGCGCTGGGCCTTCATGGGTTCCTTCCTCACCTATCATGTGGCGGGCGGTCCCGGCGGCATGCGCCATTTCATTTCGCAGTTTGATCCTACACTTGAACTGCCGTGGACAGATCTGAAATTCCCCAAATGGAATGACACGCTCGAAAAGAACCTGATCCAGGGTTGCGAAGCCCAAGCCGCAGGCCAGACCGTGGCTGAGATCGAAGCCAAGCGCAATGACGTGCTGGTGGACATGATGCGCCTGTTCAAGCATCACAAGGTGGGCGCGGGTCTCGTACTGGCGCGCGACGAAGCAAAGCAGGGAACCAAGGCCAGGCGCTGGAAAAAATCCGATAAGCTCGATGGCCCGGTGAAACTTCACAAAGGCGAAGTGCTCTCCGCCTGGCTCGATTACAACGGGCATATGACCGATGCCGCCTACCTCATAGCTTTCGGTGACGGCCTCGACGCCTTCTTCCGTTACATCGGCGACGATGAAGCCTACCGGGCCACTGGCAATACCTTCTTCACCGCCGAAACCCACGTCAGTTACTACAAAGAAATGAAACTCGGCGAAGCCTTCTGGATTGAAACCCAGGTGTTGGGCAGCGATGAAAAGCGTATGCACCTCTTCCACCGCATGTATCACGGCAAGACCAAGGAACTGGTTGCCACCAATGAGATCATGCAATTGCACGTGAACCAGAAGACTGGAAAGGTTGTTCCCATGCGCAGCGACCTGTATGAAACTCTCTCCACAATCGGCAAAGCCCACAAGAAACTGAAGAAACCAAATGAGATGGGCAGCGTCATGCGGGTCAAGAGGAAGTAAGCATGAAACAGCGCGTCATGATCACCGCAGCCGCCGCAGGGATCGGCCGCGCCATTGCCAAGGCTTTTTATGATGACGGCGCCAAAGTCCACATCTGCGACGTCAACGAGCAGGCGCTCGCCGCCTTCCGTGAAGAATTCCCCGACATCGCCGCAACCCATGTGAATGTTGCAAGCGAGGCCGAGGTCGACGCCTGGTTCGATGAGGCACTGGAAGATCTGGGCGGCCTGGACGTGCTGGTGAACAACGCAGGCATCAAAGGACCAACTGCTCCCATCGATGATATTGAATTTGCCGACTGGCGCGAATGCCTTGCCATCTGTCTGGATTCGCAATTCCTCTGTGCAAGACGCGCCGCCCCTGTAATGAAGGCGCAAGAGGCGGGTTCCATCATTAATCTTTCTTCCACTGCAGGCCTCTATGGCTTCGGCAATCGCACCCCCTACGCGGCTGCCAAATGGGCGGTAATCGGCCTCACCAAATCACTTGCTATTGAACTCGGCCCCCACACTGTGCGCTGCAATGCCATCTGCCCAGGCTCGGTGTCGGGCGAGAGGATGAACCGCGTGATCCACGGCGAGGCGGAACTACGCGGCGTGCCCTTCGATGTAGTGGCCAATGAATGGAACCTGTCCCATTCCATTTCGCGCTTCGTTGAGCCGGAAGAGGTCGCAGATATGTGCGTGTTCCTCGCTTCGCCCGCCGCAAAAATGGTCACCGGCCAGGCGATTGCCGTCGATGGCCACACCGAAACATTCCACATCAGGTAGATCATGGATTTCGCCCTCACCGAAGAACAGCAGATGATCATCAAGACGACACGCGATTTCGTCGTCAATGAACTCTATCCCCACGAAGCGGAAGTGGAGGAAACGGGTAG
>CAZAMS010000306.1:0-2730 GCA_964486305.1 uncultured Aestuariivirga sp. | reverse complement strand
TGCTGCACACGCTCTACGGCCAGTCGCTGCGCTACGAGACGGAATTTTTCATCGAGTATTTTGCACTTGATCTCATCATGGAAAACGGCGTGTGCCGGGGCGTTATGGCGCTGTCGATGGAAGACGGCACCATTCACCGCTTCCGCGCCCATAAAACCATTCTGGCCACGGGCGGCTATGGCCGGGCCTATTTTACGGCGACGTCGGCGCACACCTGCACGGGCGATGGCAATGCCATGGTGCTGCGGGCGGGCCTGCCGTTGCAGGACATGGAATTCGTGCAGTTCCATCCCACGGGCATTTATGGCGCGGGCTGCCTGATCACTGAAGGGGCGCGGGGCGAAGGCGGCTATCTCACAAATTCGGAAGGCGAGCGTTTCATGGAACGTTACGCGCCATCGGCCAAGGATCTGGCTTCGCGTGATGTGGTGTCGCGCTCAATGACGATTGAGATCAGGGAGGGCCGGGGTGTTGGGACACTGAAGGATCATATTCACTTGCATCTTGAGCATCTGGACCCTTCCGTCTTGCATGAGCGGCTGCCCGGCATTTCGGAATCGGCCAAGATTTTTGCAGGCGTTGACCTGACGCGCGAGCCCATTCCGATCCTGCCAACGGTGCATTACAACATGGGCGGCATCCCCACGAACTATCACGGCGAAGCGCTGGCGGGTGATCCTAAAGACCATGAGAAAGTTGTGCCGGGGTTGCTGGCGGTGGGCGAGGCGGCGTGTGTTTCCGTACACGGAGCAAATCGGCTGGGGTCGAATTCATTGATTGATCTCGTGGTGTTTGGCCGGGCGGCTGGTTTGAAATGCATTGAGGACATCAAGTCCAATTCGGCGCACAAGGATCTAAAAAAAGATGCGGGCGAGGCGGCCATTGCAAGGCTTGACCAGTTCCGCAATGCATCCGGTGGCTCGCCCACGGCGGAACTTCGCCTGCGCATGCAGCGCGCCATGCAGGATAATTGCGCTGTGTTCCGCACGGGAGAAGTTTTGAGCGAGGGCATTGCGAAGATTGGCGATATCTGGAAAGCCACCGATGACATCCGCGTGACCGACCGTTCATTGATCTGGAACAGCGATCTCATCGAAACGCTGGAGTATGACAATCTCATTGTGCAGGCGGCGGTGACGGTTGAAGGCGCGCTGGCGCGGGAGGAAAGCCGCGGAGCCCACGCGCGCGAAGATTTCCCCAAGCGCGATGACAAGAGCTGGATGAAGCATACGCTGAGCTGGATCGATGGAGCCAAGCGCAAGGTGAAACTGGGTTACCGCCCGGTGCATGATTTCACGATGTCGAAGGACATTGACTACATCAAGCCAAAGGCAAGGGTGTATTGATGGGGCGGTTCGCAGATTCAACTTTTACCCTCTCCCCTTGTGGGAGAGGGTGCCGAGCATATGCGAGGCGGGAGAGGGGATTGATTGCGGGAATACCCCTCTCCCGGTTCGGCCTCTGGCCTCACCACCCTCTCCCACAAGGGGAGAGGGCAAGAAAAGAGCAGAACTAAAATGGTTGAATTTGCACTTCCTCAGAATTCCAAAATCCAGCCCGGCAAGGTCTGGCCGAAGCCTGTTGGCAAGAAGCTGCAGGAGTTCAGGATTTACCGCTGGAATCCGGATGATGGGAAGAATCCGCAGGTTGATAGTTACCATGTGGACATGGAGCAATGCGGGCCCATGGTGCTTGATGCCATTATCAAGATCAAGAATGAGCAGGATCCGACGCTGACCTTCCGCCGCTCGTGCCGGGAAGGCATCTGCGGCTCATGTGCTATGAACATTGACGGCACCAATTCGCTGGCTTGTTTGAAGGCTTGCGACGAGGTGAAGGGGGCGGTGAAAATTTATCCACTGCCGCATATGCCGGTCGTGAAAGACCTCGTTCCTGATCTCACACGCTTTTATGCCCAGCACCGCTCCATTGAGCCGTGGCTTAAAACCACAACGCCGGAGCCGGAGAAGGAATGGAAACAATCGCATAGTGACCGGGCGCTGCTTGATGGACTCTATGAGTGTATTCTCTGTGCCTGCTGTTCCACATCTTGTCCTTCCTATTGGTGGAACGGCGAGCGCTATCTCGGGCCTGCCGTATTGCTGCAGGCCTATCGCTGGCTGATCGATTCCAGGGATGAAGCCAGGAGCGCGCGGCTGGATAATCTTGAAGACCCGTTCAAGCTTTACCGCTGCCACACCATCATGAATTGCGCCAAGGCCTGCCCCAAGGGACTAAACCCTGCAAAAGCAATCGCCGAAATCAAGAAAATGATGGTGGAACGGCGGGTTTAGACGAATTTCCCATTGTTGGAATTGTGATGCGATGCAATAAGAGCTATAGCCAGCCTCGAAATTTCAGCGCAGGAAAGCCAGAATGACCGCCACCTCCCTCGACAGTTTCAAATCACGCAAAACCCTCAAGGTAGGTTCCAAGAACTACACCTATTTCAGCCTCAAGGCGGCCGAGAAGAACGGTCTCAAGGGCATTTCAAAGCTGCCCTACTCACTGAAGGTGCTGCTGGAAAATCTGTTGCGTCATGAGGATGGACGCTCGGTCACCAAGGCCGATATCGAGAGCGTCGCGGCGTGGCTCAAAAATCGTGGCAAGGACGAGATGGAAATCGCCTTCCGCCCGGCGCGGGTGTTGATGCAGGATTTTACCGGGGTTCCCGCGGTTGTCGATCTGGCGGCGATGCGCGATGCGATGAAGGACCTGGGCAAGAACCCC
>CAZAMS010000305.1:0-4949 GCA_964486305.1 uncultured Aestuariivirga sp. | reverse complement strand
TACCAAACGCAAGGCGACCGTGATGCTCGTGCTCGATGTTTCCGGCAGCATGACCGGTGAAGCCATTCGATCGGCCACAGAGGCAACTGCTGCTTTTCTCATGCGCCTCGATTCCCGTGACGAGGTGGGACTGATGGTTTTCAACGACGCGATCTCTGTGGTGTCCGAAGTGCAACCGGCTTCGGCCATTGCGGAAGGGCTTTCTCAACGGGTGCGCCAGCTTGTTTCAGGAGGCGGCACCAACCTCCATGGAGCGGTCTGCGCGGCTGCCGTCAAGATGAACGATATCAGGCGCGCTGATCAGGCGGCAGGCGAAAACCGTCTCTACGGAATCATCGTGCTTTCCGATGGGGCCGACACCAAAGGCGAAATATCCGAGAACAAGATGTTCCAGACCTGTTTGCCAGCCACACTTGAAGCAGATGGCACCAAGTTCTTCACCATTGCTTTTGGTGAGGGCGCGGGCAAGGGCGTTCTCGGCCGTATTGCCAATGTCTCAGGGGGTGCAATGTTTTCTGCAAGCGCAATTTCCATCGATCAGACCTATCTCAAAATCTCGGCAGAGCAGTGAGGTGTGGCCGCATGCACATCCGTGAGGTACCATGAACATGGATCGAAACACGCCAAGGCCTTTCAGGAAAGGCAATCTGCATCAGCGGTTAAGTTATGCCAGGCTGAGACATGCGGTTGGCGCAACGGAACCCCTGTTCACTTTCATGGTCACAGTGCTCGCAACCCTGTTTGTCTGGCTGAATGCATCAGCATACGCCATCCCGCAGTGGGGCTGGATTGTGGTGATGTTCGTGGGACTGGGTGCCACCTCAATGCTGATTGCAACAGGCATGACTGACCCTGAATCTATCTCAAAATCGATCACGTTGACCCTCGAGGATTACTTTCATGTCGAAAGCATTGCAGATGTAACCATTCGCACCCAGATCATCCAGGCTGTCGCCCACCGTGCCCGTCTTCAGGAAGTGTTTCACCGGAGCAGCCAGGGGATGCGCAGCGAGATTTTGGAGGCGCTGGCAGCGGTTGATGAATGGCTGACCGGCATGGGAAGCCTTGCCCAGCTGCTCGCGCCATTTCAATCAGAAGCGCAACGCCAGTCAGAAGCAAAGCTCCATTTGCTGGCCCGCATTAACCAGCTCGAACATAGGGTCGGCGAGGCGATCGACCTCCGCATAAAAGTTCAGCTGCGCGAGACAATTGCCGGACGGAGGCATCAGCAGCGTGCAATCGAAGAATTGGAAAGCCTGGTGGAGCGGGGCCTTCTCCGTCTTGAGCACGCAGTTGCGGCCCTGGGAACGATGAACGCCCAGCTCTCGATGCTGGCTGTCCGGGGCGAACAGGAAGGCGAGGCGGCCAAACTCGCCCGTGGCATCAACGTCGAAATTCAGGAGATCAATACAATTCTTGTGGCCCTTGATCGCGTTCATTCAGTGGACCTGACGATTGTGGACCCCGCAATTCGGGAGAGTTTGCAATGAGTGGAGACAGCATGATTGTCAAGGTGGCGAAGGCGATTGCGGTCGCGACAGGCGATGCAGATTGGAAAATTCACCTCGCTGCCGCGCGTGCCGCTGTGAGGGCAATGCGTGAACCATCCACTGCAATGCTGCAGGCTGCCATGCCCGATTTGCCGGATTGGGGATATCTGCCGGATGAGTGGCAGGCAATGATCGATTATGTGGCAACTGAGCAAGAAAAGTGAATTAATAGGGCAAAAATCTCTTAGTGGCTCATGATTTCTGCTCCAGGCAAAAGGTGGAATTTCAAGGCGATCCACCCTCAAAAATGTAGGGGCGGTGACAACTGCTCCTTAATCTGCTAGGGTGTTCTTAGCTGAAGTCGGCAGGCAGTCAGCGAAATCGGTGTGTGCCAATTTTTCTGAACCCTGATCAGATGGAGCCACACAAAATGAAATTCGGATATTTTTCCAACACTGTTAACCGCCAGAACAAGCCCTACGGCACGGTCATGCGCGAGCAGATTGACCTGGCACAATACCTGGACCGCGAGGACTGGGATTCGGTCTGGTACACGGAGCACCACTTTTCCTACGAAGGCTTTGAGGTCGTTCCCAACCCGGTTTTGATGTCCGCGTGGACCGCCGCCCACACGAAGCGCATCCGCATAGGCCAGGCCGCCAACATCATCACTTTCTGGCACCCCCTGCGTTTTGCCGAGGATATCGCTATGCTTGACCACATGTCGGGCGGGCGCATTGAGGTGGGCGTTGGACGCGGCATTTACGGCCGGGAAGCCCTGCAACTGAACAAGATGGCGGATACGCGCAATCCGGCTCAGAATTTCCGGATTTTTGCGGAAGCTTTGGAAGTTGTCCGCCGGGCCTGGTCGAACCAGTATTTTGAGTTTCAAGGCGAGTTCTTCAAATTTCCCGATCCCGGCTTTGTCTGGGATCATGGCATGTCGCCGCGAAGCGCTGAATACCAGGACATGGAGACGCTGGAACTGAAGAAGCTCACGGTGGTTCCCCGCACCTTGCAACAGCCGACACCGCCGATCCACCAAGTGGTGGACGGGCATCTTGCCATTCAATACGCAGCGGAAAATGACATGGGCGCCATGATGTGGATTCCGCCCACGGACGCGCTGAAACCCCGGTTTAAACTGTACCGCGATAAAAAGGCTGCCAAGGAACAGCGCGACGTGAAACTTGGCGAAGGTGTCAGCCTGGTGCGCGACATGTTCTGTGCCGAGAGCAAGTCGGAGGCCAAGCGGCTGGGCGGTGGCGGCATTGTGGATTACTTGCGCTGGGTGTGCCATTGGCGCGGGCTTGATAACCACCGCCATCTGGGTGAGGAATTGCCCAAGACGGAAAACAAGCTTGACCTGCTGTCGGTTGATTTTCTCGATGAGCGCAATCTTCTGTTTGGAACGCCCGATGAAATTTCGGCGCGCATTGAAGAAATGATCGACGTGCTGAATTTGCAGACCTTGCTGGTGTGGTCGCATTTTCCGGGTGTTGACCATGATGTTGCCATGCGTTCGGTGAAACTGTTCACCGACGAAGTGATGCCGCGTTTCAAAGGTCGCGTGGGCCTGCATCAGGCGGCGGAGTGAATTTATGAAACCGACCATTCGCAAGACCGTAACCTTCATTGAGACAACATATATAGAGGGCGGAAGGGCACCGGATTTGCCCGTGGAAATGGCGGGCGTTGCCGCCGTGATCCAAAACCCATGGTTGGGACGCGGATTTGTTGAAAACCTCCGGCCCGAGATTTTGACCATGGCGCCGGTGCTGGGTGATTTGCTGGTACCGCTGCTGCTGGAGCAGCTTGGCGGGGGTGAGCGGATTGAAGCCTATGGCAAGGCCGCCGTGGTTGGGCTCAATGGCGAAATCGAACACGCCTCGGGCATCATTCACACGCTGCGTTTTGGCAACAAGTTTCGCGAAGCGGTGGGGGGCAAGTCCTACCTTGCCTTTACAAACAAGCGCGGCGTTGCCGGTTCTTCCATCCAAATCCCGATGATGCACAAAACCGACGAGGGCTTTCGCTCGCATTATTTGACGCTGGAATTTGCCGTGCCCGATGCGCCGGGACCTGACGAAATTCTGGTGGCCATTGGCGGGGCAACCACGGGGCGTGCGTTCCCAAGGATTGGCAACCGCTACATGGACATGAAAGAATTGGCGGCGGAAAAGAAGGCGTGAGCCATCGGGAGATTATGTTGCGTGATGGCACCTGTGCCCGCATATTGGGTGCGGGGCCGGCGTTGATCCCTCTGCATGGCGTGGGGCTGAACCAAAGCATTTGGGTAGAGCAAGTGAAGGCCTTTGCGCATTCGCATCAGATGGTCACCTATGATCTCCTGGGGCATGGCAGAAGTACAGCAGTTTCGGATAATGCCGTGTTGGGGGATTGGGTTTATCAGCTCGAGAACCTTGTTGAAGAATTGAAGCTGGAGCGCATTTCTCTCGTGGGGTTTTCGTTCGGCGGCATGATCGCGCAAGCCTATGCGGCCAAACACGCCGACAGGATTGACCGGCTTGTGCTGATGAGCACGGTTTATGCCCGTAACGAAAAGGAGCGGGCCAGTGTTTTGAAGCGTTTGGAACAAGCCCAACGGGAAGGGCCGCAGGCCATTATTGGGGCTGCCCTGTCGCGCTGGTTTTCCGCAGAGTTTGCTGCAGAATATCCGGTGGTGATGCACGGTTATGAGCGCCTGCTCGGAAACAATGATGCTGTTTCTTTTCTCGCTGCCTACAAATGTTTTGCAAAAGCTGACAAAGATCTGGTGGAGGTGGTTTCGGGGATTAGCTGTCCTACCTTGGTCATGACGGGTGAACTGGACACGGGCTCAACGCCTGATATGGCGCGAAAACTGGCGGGGATGATTCCGGGGGCCGAGTATTCTATCATTGCCGGAGGCCGGCATATGATGCCGGTGGAAATGCCTGATGAAGTCAATTCCGTGTTGTCACGTTTTTTGGGAGGAGAACACCCATGAGGAAGTTGCTGAAAGCCATTGTCTGGATTCTCGCTGCACTTGTTGTGATCTTTGTTGGTGGTGGTTATCTCCTGCCAAATGAGGTCACGCTACAGCGGCAAACGGTGATCAATGCGCCGCCGGACAAGGTTTTTGCGCTTGTGGGCGGATACAAGCGTTTTAATGAATGGTCGCCATGGGTTAAACTTGACCCCAAAGCCGTTTACACGTTTGAAGGCCCTAAATCAGGGGTTGGGGCAAAAATGAACTGGGCTTCCAATGATCCCAATGTTGGGGCTGGATCACAGATAATTACAGAGCATGTTCCAAATTCCCATGTTGCCGTGGACCTGGATTTTGGCGCGATGGGCAAATCCCAATCCTTTTGGGACTTGAAGCCTGAAGGCAGCGGTACGTCAGCCATCTGGGGTTTTAAGATGAAGCTTGATGGCATGATGGATCGCTGGTTTGGCCTGTTGATGGAACGTTTT
>CAZAMS010000304.1:0-1586 GCA_964486305.1 uncultured Aestuariivirga sp. | reverse complement strand
GGGCGCCGGCCAGCGCCAAATCGGGACCAGAGGCACGCACCTGACGCCTTGCCGATGCATCAGGGTCGGCACCGATCGAGCGTCCGGAAAAATTTGCTCAATCCAGGCCTCCCGCGGCAGAATGGACCGGTCATGAGCCGTGTCGAACCACTTTCCCGCGTTTTTACACAGCCTCGACCCAAAGCGGAGATTCAAAATTAGGCACTACCATTTTTTGAGTGAGCTTTACTCAATCGTAGCACCTGTGCTTTTGTAGCTCCCATCATGGTACGCCGCTATTATGGACTTCCTTCACTCAATGCGCTTGCTGCCTTTGAGGCAGCAGCCCGGCATTTGAGCCTCACGCGCGCGTCGGCTGAACTCAATGTCACGGCAGGGGCGGTTTCAAAACAGGTGAAGGCGCTGGAAGAGGAGCTTGGTTGCGCCCTGTTCATTCGTTTGCACCGGGCCCTGCAGCTCACCCTCGAAGGAGAAGCTCTGTACCACAGCCTGAAAGAAACGTTCGAGCGGCTTGCCCTCAACCTTCAGGAAATCCGGCGGACAGGGAAGGTGCGGATTGTTTCCATTGGCACCACAAATGCCTTTGCCCAGCATTGGCTTATGCCGCGGCTTGGCGATTTCTGGAATGCCCACCAGGATATTATCATCGACCACATGATCTCAGACCGGGCCCAGGACCTGTTTCGCGCCGACGTGGATTTGCGGGTGCGTTACGGCAACGGGGTTTGGCCTAACGAGGGTGCCCACAAGCTTTTCGATGACACGATCATTGCGGCAGCAAGCCCCAGCTATGCCAGCCATCACAAGATCAAATCACCGCGCGACCTTTCCGCCCATCCCCTGCTATCGGTTGAAGGCACGGATTGGACCTGGACGACCTGGCCTGATTTCCTGCGTGTGAACGAGGCTCCGCACAAACGGCTCAGCGTGCGGCGTTTCAACAGCTACGTCATCGCCTTGCAGGCAGCCCAAGATGGGCAGGGACTGGTTCTGGGGTGGCGCAATCTCATAAAGCCGTTGCTGGACCGGCGCAAACTTGTGCAGGTCACCAGTGCGGAGATGCCAGCCCCCGGTTCCTTCTACATTTGCTGGAACAACAATTCGGAATTGTCGCGCGAGGCGCTGGTGCTTCGGGATTTTCTGTTGAGCCATGTCACTTGAGATATACTCAATCATTGCATGTGGCGAACTGAGGTTGATTCATCGCCCTACGAGGTGCTCAATAGAGCAACAGAAGCGAGTGAATGATGATCAATACGATGGAACTGGCAAAGCAGGTGACGGCCACGGGCAAGCGGAGCGGTGGGCGCGAAGGCCGGAGAGCCTTGCGCGCGGTTCCCATGGCCTCGTTTCCAACACTGGTGCGCAATATTCCCACCTATCAAATGGTGCCTGACGAGGCGGTGGAACTCATTCACGATGAGTCCATGAAAATTTTGGAGGAAATTGGCTGCGAGTTTCGTGATGATGAGGCCATTTCCATGTGGACGGCTGCAGGGGCTGATGTGCAAGGCACGCGGGTACGCATTGATCGCGCGCTCTTGATGAGCCGGGTTTCGAAGGTGCCGCCAGAATTTACCTTGAAT
>CAZAMS010000303.1:0-4494 GCA_964486305.1 uncultured Aestuariivirga sp. | reverse complement strand
ATTTTGATGTCGGCACAGTCTCGACCTTGAGCGATGGCCGAAAGCTTCGTGAATGGACGATTACGGCGCTTGACCAGGAATTTGAAGTGGCCCCCGGCATAAAATTTGCCGGCTGGTCCTATAATGGCCGAATCCCCGGGCCGACGCTGCGCTGCACCGAGGGGGAGCGCCTGCGCATCCGCTTTATCAATGGCAGCACACATCCGCACTCCATGCATTTCCACGGCATTCACGCGGCGCGTATGGATGGTGTCGCGGGCGCCAGCCTGGTCGCGCCGGGCAAGGAATTCACTTATGAATTTGATGCCAAGCCCTTCGGCTGCCATCTCTACCATTGCCATGCGATTCCGCTGAAGCGCCATATTCATAAAGGTCTCTACGGCGTCTTTATCGTCGATCCAGATCCGGCGAAGCATCCGGAAGCGCGCGAGGCGGCGGCATCGCGGCTTCTGGGTTCGCCGGAAAATGCCCAGTGGCAGGAAATGGTGATGGTGATGAACGCGTTTGACACTAATTTCGACGACGAGAATGAATTCTATTGTGTTAACACCATCCCCTTCGCCTATTTCGACAAGCCGATCCGGGTTGAGAAGGAACGGCCAATCCGCATCTATCTCGTCAACATGACCGAGTTCGATCCGATCAATTCGCTGCATGTGCATGCGAATTTTTTTGATTTCTATGATCATGGCACGACGTTGACGCCCAGCCACCGGACCATCGATACGGTGATGATGTGCCAGGCGCAGCGCGGCATCATTGAAATGACTTTCGCCGAGCATGAGCCCGGCATTTACATGTTCCACGCCCACCAGTCGGAGTTCGCCGAACTCGGCTGGATGAGCCATTTCGAGGTGGTGTGATGGGCTCCAATCGTTTTTGGCTTGGGCTTCCCGTTGTTGTTCTGGTGTTGATCGTTTCGATTTTGCTGCTGTGGCGGCCGCTAGACCGGCTGTCGCAGGAGGCGCCACCGGTGGAAGAGGCGGCGATTGAGCGGGTGAATTTGACACCCGGCATGATTTCTCTCGACGTGCGCACTGATGGTTCGGAACCTGTGGTCATTGCGCAGGTTCAGGTCGATACGGCCTACCGTGTGTTCACGGCCACGCCCGCAGCTACGGGGGCTCGTCTTGGTCTTATGCGTATCGATATCCCCTATTCGTGGATTGAGGGCGAGGCCCATCATATCGCCTTGCTGACTTCAACGGGCGCCATTATTGACCATACGATTGAGGTCGCCACCGCAACGCCGGTGTTGTCCGGTTCATCGCTTGGGCTTCTGGCGGCAGTTGGCCTGTTGCTGGGTGCGGTTCCTGTGGCAACAGGGCTGCTGACCTGGCCAGCCATGCGTTCGCTATCGCGGCCCACGATGAATTTCCTGCTGGCGCTCACTGTTGGCCTGCTGGCTTTCCTGCTGATTGATACGATTGGTGAGGGGCTTGAGGAGGCAGCGGAGACCATCGGGCGCTTGCGCGGAACCGTGTTGTTCTGGGTGATTCTGGTGGTGACCACACTTGTTTTGCTGGCCATGGGGCGGGCAAAGGGCGTGGCGCCGGAAGGCATGCGGCTGGCAACCTTCATTGCCCTTGGCATCGGCTTGCACAATCTGGGCGAAGGGCTGGCCGTGGGTGCTGCCCTTGCCACGGGATCTGCGGCGCTTGCCACATTCCTGGTTATTGGTTTTACCATCCACAATGTCACGGAAGGCATCGGCATTGCCGTGCCGATTGCCGAAGAGCGGCCAAAATTCATTCAGTTCGCAGGCCTTGCAGCGCTGGCCGGGTTTCCTGCCATCGTGGGTACGGTTCTCGGCACCCAGGCGGTCAGCCCCTGGTGGATTGCCGTGTGCTTCGGCGGGGGAGCAGGGGCTATTCTGCAAGTCATCATTGAGGTCGGTGCCTTGATTCTGCGGAGGTCAGGACCGGGGCAATGGCTCTCGCCGTCTGTTGCCGCAGGCGTCAGCGCAGGCCTCGGCATCATGTACGCGACGGCATTGCTGGTATAACGCCTGATTTGGCAAAGGTTGACGCCAAAACCTATCGATGTAGAATCGTATCATTGGAGATAGGAACTATGGGCCGGATTGAGATCGACAAGGTTGAAGATAAGGTGATTGCCGGGATTGCTGTTGAGGCGAAATTGCAGGGTCGGACCTTTGAGGATCAGGTCAGGGCAATTCTTGGCTCGCACGCCCTTGTGTCGAAGGAAGACCGGTTGAAGCTGGTCGATGAAATCCGGGCCATGACGCCCAAGAACAGGCCGCAGTCTGATAGCGCCGAGATGCTGAGGGCACTGCGGGATGGCAACTTCGATATCGATTGATGCGACGGTCGCAGTTAAGGCGATTGTCGAAGAGAGGTTTTCGGACAGTGCGAGGAGCATTCTGGCGGCGCATGATTTGATTCTTGCCCCAGCTCACGCGTATGCCGAAATAGCCGAAGTCATTTACCGAAAGTTTTCTGCTGGCTTCATCGAAGAACGGCAAGTGGTTCTGGCGTTGGAACGGCTTCCAAAAATTCTGACCCTGATACCGCTTGATACCATCATAGTTGACGCATTTAATATCGCAAAGGACATCCACCACAGCGTTTATGACTGTCTTTACTTGGCAGCGGCCTTGAAGCATGGGACAGAGCTTATTACCGCCGATGCGAAGCTGGTTTTGAAAACTCGAAACACACCGTATTCGGCATTGGTCAGGCATCTTGCAGACTCCAGCGGCCTCCCTTAAAGGCTCGCCATGACACAGGTTTCGCACGACCAAATCCTCATTATCGACTTCGGTTCCCAGGTTACCCAGCTCATTGCGCGGCGGGTGCGCGAGATGGGGGTTTATTCGGAGGTTGTTCCGTTTCAGAGCGCGGCGGCTGCGTTCTCGCGGATGAAGCCTAAGGCGGTGATCCTGTCTGGCGGGCCGGCATCGCCAGCGGAGGAGGGCAGCCCCCGGGCGCCCCAGGCCGTATTCGAAGCAGACGTTCCGGTGCTTGGCATCTGCTATGGGCAGATGCTGTTGGCGGCGCAATTGGGGGGGCGGGTTGAGAGCGGGCACCACCGGGAATTCGGCCGGGCGGAAGTTTCGGTGAAGGCGCCATCTGCCTTGTTCGAGGGCGTGTGGAGCGACGGGGCCAAGCATACGGTTTGGATGAGCCATGGCGACCGCATCACGCAATTGCCGCCGGGTTTTGTGGTCAAAGGCGTTTCCGAGAACGCCCCCTATGCGGCTATCGAAGATGAAAAACGCAAGTTCTATGGCCTGATGTTTCATCCCGAAGTGGTGCATACGCCGGAAGGTGCAGCGCTCATCCAGAATTTCGTGCGCAATATTGCGGGCTGCAAGGGCGACTGGACCATGGCCGCCTTCAAGCAAGAGGCGATTGCGCGCATCCGCCAGCAGGTTGGCAAGGGCAGGGTGCTGTGCGGGCTGTCGGGCGGGGCTGATTCCTCGGTGGCGGCGCTGCTGATCCACGAGGCGATCGGCGACCAGCTTACCTGCGTGTTCGTTGACCACGGGCTGATGCGGCTCAACGAGGCGCAGGAAGTCGTCAGCATGTTCCGCGAACACTACAACCTGTCGCTGGTGCATGTTGATGCGAGTGACGAATTCATATCGGCGCTGGAAGGCGAGGTTGATCCCGAAACCAAACGCAAGACCATCGGGCGGCTGTTCATCGAGGTGTTTGAGCGCGAGGCGAAGAAGATCGGCGGGGCGGATTTCCTGGCACAGGGGACGCTCTATCCCGATGTTATTGAAAGCGTGTCATTCACCGGCGGGCCATCGGTCACTATCAAGTCGCACCATAATGTGGGCGGGTTGCCGGAGCGGATGAAGATGAAGCTGGTGGAGCCTTTACGCGAGCTCTTCAAGGATGAGGTGAGGAAGCTCGGGCAAGAGCTTGGCCTGCCGGAGAAATTCGTGGGGCGGCATCCGTTCCCCGGGCCGGGCCTGGCGATCCGCCTGCCCGGAGGAGTGACGCGCGAGAAGCTGGATATCCTGCGCAAGGCCGATGCGATCTATCTCGACGAAATCCGCAAGGCCGGACTCTATGACAAAATCTGGCAGGCTTTCTCGGTTCTGCTGCCAGTACAGACGGTTGGCGTGATGTGCGATGGCCGCACCTATGACCGGGTGCTGGCGCTCCGGGCCGTCACCTCGGTTGATGGCATGACGGCGGATTTTTATCCCTTCGACATGAATTTCCTCGGCCGGACGGCCACCCGCATTATCAATGAAGTGAAGGGTGTGAGCCGCGTGGTTTATGATGTGACATCGAAGCCGCCGGGAACGATTGAGTGGGAGTAGGGGAGGCGGCGCTTTTCGGATACTTTCGGCGGTTCTAGCGCAGGTTAGCGGGCGGCTCGCGGCGGAGCCGTTGATTGTCAGGTTCAGATCATCAACTGGGATCCTTTTCCATTTGTGCATTGATATATAGTGATAATTTTGGGCCCGCCGACCTTAAAAATGCGACCCTGGTTTGCTTCCCTAACGGTAAATTT
>CAZAMS010000302.1:0-18822 GCA_964486305.1 uncultured Aestuariivirga sp. | reverse complement strand
TTGAAGGGCCTGAAGCTGGAGCCCAGCGAAGAATCCAGTAAAGAATAATGCGTGTACTTATTGTTGGCACGGCAGGCAATGTTGGCAAGGCCGCGGTTGCAGAACTCAAGCCACGCCATGAGTTAATCACAGCTGGCCGGTCGTCTGGCGATGTTCGTGTTGATCTCCTGGATGCAGCCTCGATCAGCGCCATGTATGAAAAACTTGGCAAGCTTGATGCGGTGGTGGCCTGTGCGGGTCATGCCTACTATGGGCCATTGGCCACGATGAACGAAACGCAGTTCATGGTCGGGCTGAAGGACAAGCTTATGGGGCAGGTGAATCTGGTTCTGCTTGGCACGCCCCATGTGAATGACCGTGGTTCCTTTACCCTTACTAGCGGCGTGGTGGATCGTGATCCTGTTTTGAAAGCCGCCAATGCGGCAACGGTGAATGCGGCATTGAAGGGCTTTGTGACTGCAGCTGCAATTGAACTGGAACGCGGCATTCGCATCAATGTTGTGAGCCCTGGACTCCTGCAGGAATCTGCGAAGAAATATGAAGGGTTGTTCCCCGGGCATGAAGCCGTCTCATCGGCGCGCGTGGGACTTGCTTACGCAAAGAGCGTTGAAGGCGCGATTATCGGGCAGGTGATTATTATAGAGTAGCTATCCTTCGCATCATACCCGCGCTTGACGCGGGTACCTTCTCACACCGGAAAGAAGATGACCGCGTCGAGCGCGGTCATGATGAGAATTAAATTGTTGTTGCGTTATTCCTTCACAGGCATCGTATAGTTCAGCGGCATCCGGCCGCCGTCGGCGTAGATGGTTTGGCCGGTAACATAGCTTGAATCATCGGAAGCAAGAAAGGCTGCGATGGAGGCAATCTCGGCGGGGTCGCCGACGCGGCCCATGGGGGTGCGCGACATGACGTGGGCCATGACGGCCTTGTCGTCCACCACAGCTTTCAGCATGTCGGTCATGATGGAGCCGGGGCCAATGGCATTCACACGAATGCCATAGGGGGCCAAGTAAATCGACGTTGCACGGGTGAGTTGTGAGACGCCGCCCTTTGCCACGCAGTAACTTACAATGCTTGGAATGGCGAGCGTGTCGTTGACCGAAGACATGTTGATGATTGAACCTGCTGGTCTTCCGCTCTCGGCCTGTTTGACCATTTCCCGTGCGCAAACCTGCAGCATCAAGAATGAGCCCTTGAGATTGACATCAATAACCTTGTCGTAGTCCGCTTCGCTCATGTCGAGGAAATCGCCGCTGATGCTGATGGCGGCGTTATTCAATAAAACATCCACGGCGCCATGTTGTTTCACAACCGCGGCGACAGCAGTCCTGACATCGCTTGATTTGGAAACGTCGCAATGCATGTATGTGGCACCCAGCCGCTTGGCCTCTGCCTTGCCAATTTCATCCAGCACATCGGCGATGACGACGTGCGCGCCTTCGGCAATGAAGCGTTCGGCGCAGGCAAGGCCAATGCCGCGGGCGGCGCCAGTAATGATGGCGATACGGTTCTTGAGTTTCAAATTTGTCTCCTAGTGCGTATGGAAATTGCCGCTGTCAGATTCCAGCATGAGAGATGCTATGGTCAGATGGCGCGGGCGGCTCAAGGCGAAGAGCGCCGCCTCAACAATATCGCGATTGGTGGGCCATGATGTATCTGGCGGGGTAGCGTTCCAGGCTGCTGCATCGAGGGGTGAAATGTCCTTGATAAAGGGTGGAAAAATTCCGCTTACGCGCACGTGCCTGCCGCGCAACTCCTGACGCAGCGCATCGGTCAATCCCGCCTGGCCATGCTTGGATGCGATATAGGCAACTGATGCGCCTTGCAACGGCACATTTGCTATGCCACTGATCGAAACAATGTTCAAAATGTCGCCTTCGCCTGACTTTTCGAGAAGGGGCAGAAGCCCACGCGTGAACAGCAGGGTGCCCGTCACATTGCTGGTGATGGTGTTGGCAATGGCGTAGGCATCATGGCTATCCATCGGTCCTGGCAGCCATTGGGCAGCATTGTTGATGAGAATATCTAGGGCGGTGCCATCGTCGCGCATTTTTTTGGCGGCCAAAGTGGTCTGGCTGATGTCGGCCAAATCGATATGCAATATTTCGGGGCGCTTGCCTGTGCGGAGTTTTATAGACTCGGCCAGAGATGTGAGATTTTCCATATTGCGGCCGGTCATGATCACTTCGGCGCCGGCATCGGCCAACACCACGGCAAAAGCGGCGCCCAAACCCCGCCCGGCGCCGGTGACAATAATGCGTTTTCCCTTGAAGCTCATGACCAGAACCTAAAGCATATTCTTTGGATTAGTAAGTGTCGGCGGCGCGGACCCTGCTGCCGAAGACGGCGATGACAAGGCTGGCGATAACTATGAGCCAGAAAGCCTGGCCCAGGGTGGTAAGCTGTGCGGCAAAGCCGATCAGCGGCGGGCCAGCAAGGAAACCTGCATAACCCAGCGTGGTGACGGCGGCGATGCCGCGCCCCGGTGACTCGGGTTCCAGCCGTCCGCCGCCTGCAAACAGGACGGGTGCCACATTGCCGATGCCGATGCCTGCGAAGGTGAAGGCAACCACTGCAGTCAAGAAAGATGAAACACTGACGGCAAGCGCGATGCTCACGGCAGTGAGAAGAGCGCTGGCAACGACCATGTGCACCGCGCCGAACTTCAGGCGCAGCCAGTCACCGGTGAAACGCGATGCCGCCATGCCACCGGAAAAGAAGGCATAGGCAAGCCCCGCGGTTCCCGCATCCACCTTGTATTCAGCGGTAAAATAAATGGCGCTCCAATCCAGTACGGAACCTTCAGCCATGAGGGCGAGAAAACACAGGAGGCCAAGCCCGATGGTTGCCTTTGTCGGCCAGCCGAAATGGGTATCCGACAATCCCTTGTCGATGGTGCGGGGCAGCAGGAACTGAACCGACACGAGAAGCAGGACGAGACAGGCCGCACCTGCCAGGGCGATGTGGGCGAATTCACCGACATATTTCAGGGCCCAGGCACCGAGAAAGGCACCTATCATGCCACCGATGCTGAAACCGCCATGGAGCATGGACATGATGGGACTTTTCAGAGCCCGTTCAACGGCTATGCCATGGGCATTCATGGCAACATCCATGCTGCCAATGAAAGCACCAAGAAGGTAGCCCGTGATGACAAAGGGCAAGAGAGTTGGTGCTGTGACCGGGCCGGCAAAGGCAAGACAGAACAGAATTCCAGCGACCAGGGCGACGCGGGCACTTCCGTAGCGATTGATCATGGCGCCGGTCAAAGGCATGGCCGTGACAGCCCCTGCGGCAATTGCCAAAAGTGCCAAGCCAAATACGGCCGGTCCGACATCAAGACGTTCCTTTGCCAAGGGAATGTGGGGCACCCAGGAGCCCACCATGGTCCCGTGGAGCAAAAAGAGAGTGAAGGTGGCCCAGCGGGCCTGGGCCGGCGAATTGATTTTCATGATGGTCCCCGGTGTGCGTACGGGCCTGAATAGCGTGGGGCGGGTCAAATACCAATGCTTGTTCCCGTATGGGCAGGGGTGCGTGTGCTGAATGGAATTAAGGCGTCATTTACCATGGCAGGCGCCCCGGTTTAACCAATTGTAAGAGCGTTCTGGCCATATTGGCCGCCACTTAACTACAGGGTGGTGAATAATGGAAATGCCTGCTGCTGCAAGTCCCAGGATTGGTGCCTTGGCGAAGAACGGGTTTTTCGGCCTCCTGCGGCAAAGCATTTCGGCGCACGGCATTTATTTGCTCATTGTCGCCGTTTATTACGCAAGCTTCCTGGTTCTGCTGCGCCTGTACCCGGACTTCGTTCCCACAAACTTTATGGTGGCCGCCATAGGTTTCATCGGGCTTTCCGTCATTTTCGTATTCCTGTGCGTTTTCATCATGCGGTTTTACCACATTGCGACGGAGGTGAAGCCGGAACGGCCCATCCCTGCGCTGGTGAAAGACATGAGGCAATATCTGACCAACAAAAGGCGAATGGCCAATGGTCTTCCCATGGTCATCATCATGATGGTTTTCATGTATGTGTTTGCCAATGTCAAAGCGGCAATTCCGGTCCTGAATCCTCTCGCGTGGGACACATATTTTGCCGAACTGGACAGTACCCTACATTTTGGCACGCAGCCGTGGGTATGGCTGCAACCGCTGCTGGGGTATGCGCCGGTGACCTTTCTTATGAACATCAACTACAATCTATGGTTCCTTGTGACGTGGTTGATGTGGGTTCACTTCGCCTTTGCCGAACGCCCAAGTGAACTCCGCACCCGGTTCTTCCTGAGTTTCTTCGCCATGTGGGTTTTTATCGGCGGCGTGCTGGCGGTCTGGTTTTCATCGGCCGGCCCCTGCTTTTACGGAAGGCTGGGGCTCACGCCAGACCCCTATGCGGAACTCATGGCCTATTTGCGCGGCGTGAACGACGTGTTCCCAGTCTGGGCTCTTCCGGTGCAGGACGAGCTGTGGCGGGGTTATATCGATAATTCGGTGATCGTCAGAGGCATCTCCGCCATGCCTTCCATGCACAATGGATCGGCGTTGCTGTTTGTTCTTGCGGGTTATCAGGTCAGCCGTTTTGCGGGGCACTTGCTCAGTGCCCACGCCATCCTGATTTTCATTGGATCCGTCCATTTGGGCTGGCATTACGCGGTGGACAGCTACCTCGCCTGGGCGCTTACCCTTGTGATCTGGCTTGCCATGGCACCGGTTTCGCGCTGGTGGCACAGCAAGGCGGCGCAGGGGGAGTTTGACCGCATGCTGGCGGCTGGCGCTTAGAGCATGTTGCGGCAAAGTTGAATGACTTTGCCGATAACAACATGCTCCAAGTTAATAATCTGGCGCGAATTCTTTTCACATGGGTGATTCCACCCAAGTGGAATGCGCGCTAGGTTCAAGGCTGGTTCCCAGCCAAAGTTTAGCTTCACTTTAGCGGCGAATTTTTACAGTATGAGGCAATTCTCATCCAAGGGATTGCGCTTCATGTCCATCTATGACATCGACCTCGACAAGACGCCGGCCAATTACCAGCCGCTTACGCCGCTCTCGTTTCTGGCGCGGTCGGCTGTGGTTTATCCCGATCATATTGCGATCATTCATGGCAAGAGCCGCACGAGCTATGCGGCGTTCAATGCGCGCTCCAGGAAGCTTGCTTCGGCGCTGATGAAGGCGGGCATCAAGAAGGGGGATACGGTTTCGGTGATCTTGGCCAATACGCCGGCCATGCTGGAGTGCCACTATGGCGTGCCGATGATGGGGGCGGTTCTCAACACCCTGAACACGCGTCTTGATGCCACGACGATCGGCTTTTCGCTGGACCATGCGGAGACGAAATTGCTGATTGTTGACAAGGAGTTCTCCGGGTTGGCTAAGAATGCGATTCAATTGATGAAAGGGCCCAAACCCATCGTCATTGATTATGTCGATCCGGAATTTGTGGTGGAAGGTGAGCGGCTGAGTTCGATTGAGTACGAGCAATTTCTTTCCGGTGGTGACGCCAACTTTGAATGGCTTTGGCCCGCCGATGAATGGGAAGCAATTTCGCTGAACTATACGTCGGGCACGACGGGAAATCCCAAGGGTGTGGTCTATCATCATCGCGGCGCCTATCTGCTGGCGCAGGGCAATGTGCTGGTCACCTCCATGCCGAAGCATCCGGTCTATCTCTGGACATTGCCCATGTTTCACTGCAATGGCTGGTGCTTCCCCTGGTCGATCTCGGTTGTGGGCGGCACCCATGTGACGCTGCGCTGGGTGCGCTCGCACCTGATTTGGGAGGCGCTTGCCACCCATGGTGTAACGGCCCTTTGCGGCGCGCCGATTGTGATGTCCACCATTCTCAATGCCCCGGCAGAAGAGAAACGAGAGCTTGGGCGGATCGTTGAATTCTTCACCGCCGCGGCACCCCCGCCGGAAGCGGTCCTCTCTGCCATGGCGGAGCAGGGGTTTAATGTCACCCATCTCTATGGACTGACCGAGACCTATGGTCCATCGACGGTAAATGACTGGAAGCAGGAGTGGGATGCGTTGGAACGTCCGGCGCGGGCCAAGAAAAAAGCGCGGCAGGGCGTGCGCTATCATGCGCTGGAAGATCTAACGGTGATGGACCCTGAAACCATGGCGCGGGTGCCTGCCGATGGCGAGGCGATGGGCGAGGTGATGTTTCGCGGCAATGTGGTGATGAAGGGTTATCTCAAAAACCCGAAGGCGACGGCCGAGGCCTTCAAGGGCGGCTGGTTCCATTCTGGCGATCTCGGCGTGATGCATGCCGACAACTACATTCAGCTCAAGGACCGTTCGAAGGACATCATCATTTCAGGGGGCGAAAATATTTCGTCGATTGAGGTAGAAGACTGCCTTTACAAGCATCCAGCCATTCAGGCAGCGGCCGTTGTGGCCAAGCCCGACGAGAAATGGGGCGAAACGCCATGCGCCTTCGTGGAATTGAAGCCGGGGAAAGTTGCGAGTGCGGAAGATATTATGGAGTGGTGCCGACAAGGCCTGGCCAAATTCAAAGTGCCAAAGCACGTGGTGTTCACGGAACTGCCAAAAACCAGCACGGGGAAGATTCAGAAGTTCAAACTGCGGGAGAAGGCGAAGGAAGCTTGACCATGACTGCAGATGACCGTTTTTCCGGAATTGTCACCCATTATTCCCGCATTGAGGGGAGCGATGACCAGCACTATCCAGATTCCAAAGAGCTGACCACCATCAGCGCGTCGTTCTCGCCGTATTTAAACCTGATGCGGCTCGGCATCCATCATGAACGCCTGCTGCCGGGGAGGCGGGTATCCTGGCCACATGCGGAGGCAGATGAAGAAGAGTTTGTTTATGTGCTTGAAGGTATGCCCGACCTTTGGCTTGATGGCTATCTCAAGCGACTGCAACCTGGCGACGGCGTTGGCTTTCCGGCGGGCACTGGTATTGCCCACACCTTCCTCAATAATACTGCAAGTGACGTGCGACTGCTAGTCGTCGGCGAGGCATCGCGGTCGCGCAGCCGGATCGATTACCCGCTTCACCCGAGGCGAAATGCGGAGATAGGTGAAAGACACTGGAAGGATAAGCCGGAGCGCAAACTCGGACCCCATAATGGTCTGCCGGACAAACTGTGATGAGCACTTTCAAAATTCGTTGAACGGTGGATTGTCCTAGATGTCGATAGCTGATCCACGTAAAACTGTTGTTGCGGCAGGCTATGACATCATTGCCGAGCGATACCTGGAATGGCCTGGTGGCGCGCAGGTTCGCAATTATTACCTGAGACTGCTCTACGATCTGGTTTCGGTCGGCGGCCATGTACTTGACCTCGGGTGTGGGGCTGGCGTTCCGGTTGCAAAAAAACTTGCCGAACGAGCTTCGGTCGTTGGTGTTGATATTTCCGCGATTCAGGTTGCGTTAGCCCGCCAAAAAGTGCCGGAAGCCAGCTTTGTCAATGCCGACATGATGGCCGTCGAATTCCCTCCCGAATCTTTCGACGGAGTATCCGCATTCTTTTCGCTTACACATTTGCCTCGTGAGGAGCATGCCGAGATGTTGCAACGGATCGCTACTTGGCTGCGACCCGGCGGCGTGTTCGTAGCCAGCATGGGTGACAGTGGTTTGGATGACCTCATCGAAAACGAGTGGCTCGGTGCGCCGATGTTCTTCAGTCAACTCGATACTGCAACGAATAGTCATCTCATTCGGCTTGCTGGCCTGCAACCATTCCACGAGGACGTTGTTGAACACATTGAAGATGAATGCATTATTCGTTTTCTTTGGGTCATGGCGAGGAAAAAAGCTCAAACCTAACCGGAGAAGGCCAAGAATCAATTCGGCCTTCTCGCTTCAATGTAATTCCAACTTAAGCCTTCTCAGGCGGCGTGGGGTTGGCTTTCCAGTCTGGTGATTTCGTCTTTTATCTTGAGTTTTCGGCGTTTTATTTCGGCGATTTCCTGGTCGCTGGTGGCGGGATGGGCGACTGCGTCGGCCAATTCCTTTTCGAGAGCTTTATGTTTAGATATCAACTCACCTAAGTGGGCCTGAAGGGTCATTAATGTCCTCCGCTGATGCTCAAGTTAACGACACCATGATGACATAGACTTGGGGGCTTGTCGAACGCCTTTCAAGGGCATAGTTGAAGGGGTTTGAAATCAAGGCTTTGGGAGCAGGTTGAGGCCTATGGATACGTTGCAGGAGGTTGCCCTTCGGGCAAAGTTGCAGAATTTGCTGCAGCAGCACCGTGATCTCGATACGGCGATTGCCTCGCTGGAAGAGACCGGAACGGGCGACCAGTTGCAACTTCGGCGGTTGAAAAAAATGAAGCTCGATTTGAAGGATCAAATACTTAAGATCGAGAACATGTTGATTCCCAATATTATTGCTTGAAAGGCTGGCATTTTGAAAGCACCTGTCGCCATTGTCATGGGTAGCCAGTCGGACTGGGCCACGATGAAGCATGCCGCTGAGATTCTTGATGTTCTTGGTGTGGCCCATGACTCGCGAATCGTCTCGGCGCACCGCACACCCAAGCGGCTTTATGATTTTGCCGGGGGGGCCAAGGCCGCGGGAATCAAGGTGATTATTGCAGGGGCCGGCGGGGCGGCGCATCTGCCGGGGATGGTGGCGGCTTTGACCACGCTTCCAGTGTTTGGCGTGCCGGTGGAATCGAAAGCGCTTTCGGGGCAGGATTCGCTTTTGTCCATTGTGCAAATGCCGGCCGGAATTCCAGTGGGCACCTTGGCCATTGGCAAGGCGGGCGCCACAAATGCGGGCCTGCTTGCGGCCAGTGTTCTGGCGCTGAGTGACAAGGCACTTGCCAAGCGGCTTGAAGCCTGGCGCGAGAAGCAGACGGCAGGCGTTGCCATCACGCCCAAGGACGATGCTTGATGCGTCTTGGAAAACCTTTAGCGCCGGGTTCGACGATTGGCATTTTAGGCGGCGGGCAATTGGGGCGCATGCTGACGCTTGCCGCGGGGCAACTCGGCTTGAAGTGCCACATCTTTGCACCGGAAGAAGACAGTCCGGCGTTTCAGGTTTCAGCGGCGCATACGGTGGCAGGTTATCATGACTTCGCCGCACTGAAAGAATTTGCAAAGAGCATTGATGTTGTCACCTATGAGTTTGAGAATGTGCCGGGCGATACTGCGGCCTTTCTTGAAAAACTTTCGGTGCTGGCCCCAAGTTCGGCGGCGCTTAAAACGGCGCAGGACCGGGTTGAAGAAAAAACTTTCATCGCTGGTTTGGGAATTCCCGTTGCGCCCTTTGCGGCAGTGAATGGCGAAGCTGAACTGGAAGAGGCCATTGCCCGCATCGGCAGGCCCTCAGTTTTGAAGACGCGGCGCTTTGGTTACGACGGCAAGGGTCAGGCTAAAATTGTGGAAGAAACTTCGGCTGCCGATGCCTGGGCCAAAATTGGCAAGGCTCCTGCTATTCTCGAAGGTTTCATATCTTTCAACAAGGAAATCTCGGTGATCGCGGCGCGGGGTTGGGATGGCGTGATTGCGGTTTACGATGTGCCGGAGAACCATCATGAGAATCATATTCTCAGGACCTCAACGGTGCCCGCCAGCATTTCGCGGGCAACGGCGGAGGAGGCACGCGACATGGCCAGGACGATCATCGGGGCGCTGGACTATGTGGGGGTGATGGGGATTGAAATGTTCGTTTCGGGCACAAGGCTGATCGTTAACGAGATTGCGCCCCGGGTTCATAATTCCGGCCATTGGACCCAGGACGCCTGTGTGGTTTCGCAATTTGAGCAGCATATTCGCGCTATTTGCGGCTGGCCGCTAGGCAGCCCGGAACGGCATTCCAACGTGGTCTTGCAAAATATTTTGGGCCATGAGAGCGATAATTGGGCGGCATATGGGGCCTCGGCCCATGCGGGTGTGCATTTCTACGGCAAAGCTGAGGCACGGCGCGGACGTAAGATGGGACATATAAATGTGCTGACCCCTCGACAGGGATGACGGGCTGTGGTACGCCACGCCCACTTTTGGGAACTCCCAATGGGGGTTTCGTTTTAAACCAATTCAACTTTGACCAAATTCGAGGTAGCACTTGCAAGTCGTAGTCCGTGACAACAATGTCGATCAAGCCCTCAAAGTCCTCAAGAAAAAGATGCAGCGTGAGGGCATTTTCCGCGAAATGAAGTTGCGCGGACATTTTGAAAAGCCATCGGAAAAGAAGGCCCGCGAAAAGGCGGAAGCGGTGCGCCGCACGCGCAAGCTGGCGCGCAAGAAGCTGCAACGCGAAGGCTTGCTGCCCATGCCCAAGAAGATTGAGAAACCCAAGCGTTTCGGCGCTGGCGGCGGCAATGGTGCAGGCGGCGGTTTCTAAGCCAGTTCAGATTTGAGATTATCAAGGCCGTGGATTTGAAAAAATTTGCGGCCTTTGCTTTTCCAAGCCTCTTGCCCAACAGCCCGCAAATCCGCCATGAAGGAGCATGGTCACGCTGCATGAAAGCTGGAAGGCTCCGCTTCAGGCGGAGTTTGATGCGCCCTACATGGCGGCGCTGAAAGATTTTTTGGTTGGGGAGCGGGACAGGGGCAAACGCATTTTTCCCAAGGGTTCCGAGTGGTTCCATGCCCTTGATGCCACGCCGCTTGAACAGGTTCGCGTGGTGATCCTCGGGCAGGATCCCTATCATGGCGAAGGCCAGGCCCATGGCCTTTGCTTTTCGGTGAAGCCAGGGGTGAGGCCGCCGCCTTCTCTCATCAATATCTACAAAGAAATGGAGAGCGACCTCGGTTTGAAACCGCCGCCCCATGGAAATCTTGAAGCCTGGGCGCGGCAGGGCGTATTGCTGCTCAATGCGGTTCTCACGGTGGAGGCGGGGCTTGCGGCGTCGCATCAGGGCAAGGGCTGGGAGCGTTTCACTAATGCGGTGATCCGGTTGGTCAATGACCAGCAGAGGCCGGTCGTGTTTATCCTGTGGGGATCCTACGCGCAGAGGAAGGCCGCTTTCGTTGATCGCAATCGGCATCTGGTGCTGGCATCAGCCCATCCATCGCCACTGTCGGCGCATAATGGTTTTTTTGGTTCGAAACCGTTTTCAAAGGCGAATGAATTTTTGATAGCGCAGGGTGAAAGTCCCATCGACTGGAAATTGACGTAGGAGGCGAAGTTTCTTTCCGTCCTGTCATCCCGGCGAACGCCGGGACCCAGACTTGCAACCAGTGAGCATACGGAAAGTCTGGGTCCGACTTCCGTCGGGATGACAAAGTTGGGGGGATGGTGGAGCACTTACGCGCCGGTGATTTTCCTAGCTAATGCCAATTCTTTTTTGATGAGCGGCAGCAAGTCAGCATTCGCTGCAACAATGTTTCCGGTTTGCAACGGATTTGCCTCGCCATCGCAATCGCTGGTGAAACCGCCAGCCTCGCGGATGAGAAGTATGCCTGCGGCCAGGTCCCACGGCTTCATGCCGCGTTCCCAAAATCCATCAATGCGGCCTGCTGCGAGGTAGGCGAGTTCGAGAGTGATTGAACCAAGCCTTCGAATGCCGATGGCCTTGGCTTGCAGCAGGGCGATTTCGGCCCGGTTGTCGGCGTGGCCTTCGCGGCCCCGATGGGGAATGCCGCAGCAGAGGAGGGCTTCGTGAATATCCTTGCGGCTGGCCACGCGCAGACGCTTGTTGTTCAGGAAAGCGCCAGCGCCTTTTTCAGCGGTGAAGAGTTCATCGGTTATGGGGTTGTAGGTGACAGCCGCAACGATCTCTCCCTTGCGTTCCAGAGCCACGGATATGGCAAAGAGGGGGAGGGAATGCATGAAGTTCGTCGTGCCATCGATTGGATCAATGATGAAGCGGTGGTCCGGGTCGGAACCTGTCACGGTTCCGGATTCTTCCATCAGAAAGCCATAGCCGGGACGGGCCTTTTCAAGTTCCGTGCGCAGCACTTTCTCGCAGCGCTTATCGGCGGCGGTCACATAATCTCCGGGGCCTTTGACGGAAACCTGCAGATTGCTGAGTTCACCGAAGTCGCGCTGCACGCCGCGGGCGGCCTTGCGGACGGCGGCAATCATGATGGTCATGGAGGGAGAAGCGGCCACAGAAACATCCTTATTGGTTGAGCGCGGGAGTTAGCAAACCTCAACCCGGAAGGCCAGCGCAGTGAATTCTTGCTGGAGTCCTTGACATTCTGATATTAAGATATATCTTAAGTACGAATTTAAGACATTATTGAAAGGAATAAGGAATGTTCAGACAGTTTAGAGAAAATCACATGTTTGGGCGGGGTGGTCGGCAGGCCATGCAGCATGAATGCGGCCCACGTGAACGTGGCGGCGGCGGTTTTGGACTGGGGCCAAACGGTTTTGGCCGCGGCCCAAGCGGGTTTGGCGGGCGTGGTGCGCGCATGTTCGGGCATGGCGACTTGCGCCTTGTACTGCTTGCCCTCATCGCGGAGAAGCCACGCCATGGCTATGACCTGATCCGCGCCATTGAAGAAAAATTTGGCGGAGCCTATGCGCCGAGTCCCGGAGCGGTTTACCCGACCCTGACATTGCTCGTGGAGCAGGATCACTTGCAAAGCGAAGAAGTGGGCGGCGGCAAGAAACTTTATACCATCACGTCAGAAGGCATGGCGTTTCTTGCGCAGAACAAGGCTGCTGTTGATGGCGTCATGGCGCGCATGGATTTGGCGGCGCAAGCATTCAGTAATCACTCCACTCCGGACATGGTGCGTGAAGCATTTCATACGCTGCGCCATTCCTTGCACATGCGACAAGGACCGTGGACGGAAGAGGAAGCAACGCGTATTCGCAGCATACTTGAAATGGCCGCGCGTGACATTGTTGGAGGCAGGGGGCAGGCTTAAGAGCTAGCCCCCGCTTTTAACAACTTCTGGCTTGAAGGCCGCAGCGCGGGTTTCGGCGTCTTTTCTTTTGGCTTCGGGCTGTTTGGCGGCAAAGTCATCAAGCCATGGATCGGCGCGGCCGCCTTTGCTTGCGAGGATCTTCCATTTCATCGCTTCAATGGGGTCAAGTGTCAGGCCCCGGCCTGTGGCAAAGAGTTTTGCAACGCGGTTCTGTGCCACGATGTTTCCGCGCCGGGCGGCAATGAGCATCCATTTCGCACCGACGGCTTCATCCCGCTGAACACCCTCGCCACGGAACACCAGCACGCCATAGTCCATGGCGGCTTCGGGCAGGCCCTGCACCGCAGCCTTGGAAAACCAGTTGGCGGCGGTGAGCTGGCTTGGTTCAACGCCATTGCCACCAAGGTAGAGCAGACCCAGATTATATTGCGCTTCAGCAAAACCCTGGTCGGCGGATTTCTTGAACCATTCGGCAGCTTTTGGCCATTCGGCGGCAGTGCCATAGACGCCAGTGTAAAGCAGGCCCAGATTATATTGCGCCTGTGCGTTGCCACCAATCGCCGCTTTTTCCAGCCACTTCGCGCCATTGTCGGCATCGGGATTTCCGAGCGAGCCATCGAGATAGAGCATGGCGAGCGAGAATTGCGCGCCGGGGTGGTCTTTCTCTGCGGCCTTGGTGAACCATGATACGGCCTTTTCGAGGTCGGGTTTGACGCCCCTGCCGGCTTGGTAGAATGCCCCCATCATGGCCATGGCGCGGGCATCGCCGCCATTGGCAAGGGCCTCGGCTATCTCGCGGGCGGATTTGAATTCCTTGTCCTCGAACAGGGCAATGGCTTCCTCAAATGTCGCTGCGGCCAGCGCCGGTGCGCCCACCGTAAGCAGGAGGAGTAGAGAGAGGACATATTTCATCAGGCCATCCGTTGCATAAGCTCAGACACGATCCGCTGGGCTTCCCCGGAGGAAGTCCACATGGCATCCGGGGGGCGGATAAAGTCTGGTTTCTGCGGCAGCAATATGTCGAGCTTGTCCGCCTCTACGGGATCGAAGGCGACGCAGGGAATTTCGAACAGATCAGCCCACCAGCCGATAATGGGTTCGCTTGGCGTGTAGGTGTTCTGCGAGAGGGCGACGTAGTCGGCGCCATCTTCTGCGGCTTGCATGGCCGCGTGGCGTGAGGCTGCACAAAAAGCACCGACGATACTGTCCTTGCCTAGAGTGCGGCGCGCAAGGGCCACATCATCGATAAGCGCGTCGAGATGCACGCCGTCGCATTTCGCTTCGGTTGCACCGGCAGCGAGAACGGCGAGACCCAGGCTTTGAAGTTTTGTTATTACCGCGGCCAACGCGGGAAGGGGAATGACGATGCTGGCCACGTCCCCTGCGGCGCAGGCAGCCGTAGCGCAGGCAAGAATTGTATCGGTGTCCAAGTTTTCCGGACTTACAAGAAATAATCGGGGTTTTGCCATCGCGAATTGGTTCTCAATTTTTCCTCTCCCCGTGGGGGAGAGAAAGGGGCCCAACACGTCAGTGTTGGGAAGGTGAGGGGGCGTAGGTGCATCAATTTTCGGACCTGATCCCCCTCACCCTCCCAAGCTTTGCTCGGGCCCCTCCCTCGCCCCCAAGGGGCGAGGGAAAGAACCCGGAGAATTACTTTTCCAGGGACTTCGACCACTTGCCGACGGAGGCCAGCGCATTCATCTTGGCGCGGTGCGAAAACGCGGCGCGGGCCGCTTCAATGTTGGCATCCTTGCCGCCCCAAGCCTTCAAGGCGTCGGCCTGCAAAGCGCGGCCATAGGAGAAGGTGAGCTTCCAGGGCAGCGGGCCAGCGGCGTTCATGAGGCTCAGGTGTGCCGTTGCATCCTTGCTGGATTGACCGCCGGAGAGGAAGGCAATGCCCGGCACCGCCGTGGGCACGCAGCGCTTCAGGACGATGAGCGTCTTCTCGGCAACTTCTTCCTGCGAGGCTTGCGTTGGGCACTTCTTGCCGGAGATCACCATGTTGGGCTTCAGGATAATGCCTTCGAGCTTCACGCCGGCATAATAGAGTTCCTGAAACTGCTCCTTGAGGGCCCATTCGGTGATACGCATGCAGGTGTCGATGTCATGGTCGCCGTCCATAAGGACTTCGGGCTCAACCATCGGAACAATGCCGCCTGCCTGGCAAATGGCGGCATAGCGGGCCAACGCATGGGCATTGGCGTGAATGGCATTGTGGGTCGGAATGTGCTTGCCGACATCAATCACGGCGCGCCATTTGGCGAACTCTGCCCCGAGCTTGGCGTATTCTTCAACACGCGTTGCCAGACCATCAAGGCCTTCTGTTACTGTTTCGCCGGGAGAAAGTGCCAAGGGTTTTGCACCTGTATCAAGCTTGATGCCGGGAACTGCGCCGGTGGCCTTGATCACATCGACAAGCGGCGTGCCATTGCGTGCCCTCTGACGCAGCGTTTCATCAAACAGGATGACGCCTGAGATGCATGACTTCATTGCGTCAGTGGCACCGAAGAGCATTTCACGATAGTCGCGGCGCGAGTCGGCGGTCGATGGGGTGTTGATGGAATCAAGGCGCTTGGCAATTGAACCGGTGCTTTCATCGGCGGCGAGAATGCCTTTGCCGGAGGCCACCATGCGCTGGGCAATGTCTGCTAGTTTGTTGGTCATTGTCATTTCCTCTCCAGGGCCTTGACGCCGGGCAATGGTTTTCCTTCGAGCCATTCGAGGAATGCGCCACCGGCTGTTGAAATGTAGGTGAAGTCATCGGCCGCGCCCGCGTGATTGAGGGCTGATACCGTATCGCCGCCGCCCGCTATAGAGGCAAGGCGGCCAGATTTGGTCAGCTTGGCCACGTGTTTTGCACAGGCTACCGTTGCCCTGTCAAAGGGTGTGAGTTCAAAGGCGCCAAGCGGGCCATTCCAGACAATGGTTTTTGCAGCGTCAAAGGCGGCGTTGATGCGGGACACGGTATCTTTGCCTGCATCAAGGATCATGTCATCGGCGGCAACATCGGCAATGTTGATATTGCGGTTCGGCGAATTGGCCTTGAATTCCTTGGCGACCACAACATCGGTGGGCAGGAGCAACGTACAGCCCTTGGATTTGGCCGTGGCGATGATTTCCTTGGCGGTTGGAAGCAAATCATGCTCGCAGAGGGATTTACCTACCGGGTAACCCTGGGCTGCCAAGAATGTGTTGGCCATGCCGCCACCGATGACGATGGTGTTGGCGATGCCTGACAGGTTCCCAAGAAGTTCGAGCTTGCTTGAAACTTTTGCGCCACCAACGACCGCTATGAGGGGACGCTTGGGTTTTTCCAGGGCCTGTTCAAGGGCGCGAAGTTCGGCTTCCATGGCGCGGCCCGCGTAGGCCGGAATGAGATGGGCGATGCCTTCGGTTGAACTGTGCGCGCGGTGGGCGGCGGAAAACGCGTCATTCACAAAAATATCGCCGAGGCCTGCGAGCATTTTTGCAAAGCCCGCATCATTCTTCTCTTCGCCTGCATGGTAGCGGGTGTTTTCCATCAGCACGCACTCACCCGGTTTCACTGAAACCGCGGGGGGTGACTGCCAATCGGTAAACACGAATTTCACCGGGCGGCCGAGACTGGCTTGAAGAGCAGGCGCCACGGGCTTCAATGACATTTCAGGAACGACCTTGCCCTTGGGCCGGTCGAAGTGGGCCAGCACAATGACCGCAGCGTTCTTGTCCAGTAGCTCGTGCAGAGTAGGAACAACACGTTCAATGCGCGTGGCGTCTGTCACCTTGCCGTTTTCGATGGGCACATTGAGGTCAAGGCGAATGACAACGCGCTTGCCAGTGACATCAACATCATCAAGGGTTTTAAAACTAGGCATTGTCTTTCCTTAATACCCCAACCCTCATCCTGAGGTGCGAGCGGAACGCGAGCCTCGAAGGATAGCCGCAAGTGCGGACGCAAGGCCCTTCGAGGCCCCGCGTTTCGCGGGGCACCTCAGGGTGAGGGTGTTTGGAGTTTTTAGGCATTGTTTATTTCTTTGCGGCTTTGAGGACGGCTTTGGCGGTGATGCCGAAGTGCTTGTAGAGTGCTTCTGCCGGAGCGGAAGCGCCAAAACCCTTCATGCCGATGAATACGCCATCATTGCCGATGAAGCGGTTCCAGCCCTGAGCCACGCCTGCTTCAATGGCGATGCGGGTTTTTTCTGTTCCTAAAAGTTTTTCCTTGTAGGCCTTGGATTGCTTCTCGAAGAGTTCCATCGAAGGCACTGAGACAACGCGGGTTGGCGTTCCGGCTTTATCGAGGGTTGACTTGGCTTCGATGGCAATTTCAACTTCCGAGCCGGAAGCAAAAATCACCACTTTTGATTTCTTGGCTGATGGGGCGATTTCGTAGGCGCCCAATGCACACAGATTCTTGGCCGAATAGGTGAGACGTGCAGGCTTCAATTTTTGCCGGGTGAGGGCCAAAATGCTTGGTGTTTTTTCAGCTTGCAGGGCCAACTGCCAGCATTCGGCGGTTTCAACTGCGTCACAGGGGCGGAAGGTTAAAAGGTTTGGAATGACGCGCAAGGCCGCCAAGTGCTCCACCGGCTGGTGGGTTGGACCGTCTTCACCCAGGCCGATCGAGTCATGGGTCATCACATAGATTACCCGTTTTCCCATGATAGCTGACAGGCGAATTGAGGGACGGCAGTAATCGGTGAAGGTAAGGAAGGTTCCGCCATAGGGGATCACGCCACCATGGAGGGCCAAGCCGTTCATTGCCGCGGCCATGCCGTGCTCGCGAATGCCGTAGTAGACATAGCGCGCGCCGTAGTCGGCAGCGGTCAGGGCCTTCATATCTTTGGATTTGGTGTTGTTGGAACCGGTGAGATCGGCGGAGCCGCCGATGGTTTCAGGCACTGTGACATTGATTATGTCGAGCGCATTTTGTGAAGAATTGCGGGTGGCAATCCACGGCGGATTCTTTGCCAGTTCTTTTTTGTAGTTGGAAATTACTTCATCGAAGTTGGATGGCAAGGTGCCAGATGTCGCGCGCTTGAACTCAGACTTGTGTGTCGAATTCGAAAGACGTTGTTCCCAGTCTTTGCGCATTGAAGCTCCACGTGATCCGGTGGTACGCCAGGCATTCAAGATGTCATCAGGCACGACGAAGGGGGCGTGGTCCCAGCCCAGTGCCTTGCGGGTGCCAGCAATTTCTTCAGCACCCAGGGGCGAGCCATGGGTTGAGGCTGTGCCCTGTTTGGTGGGCGCGCCAAAACCGATGATGGTTTTGCAGGCGATCATGGTGGGTTTGTCGGACGTTTGCGCGGCTTGCAGGGCTGCGGCAATTTCAGCGGGGTTGTGACCGTCAACGCGAGATACATTCCAGTTGGCGGAAGCAAAGCGCATGAGCTGGTCAGTCGAATCAGACATGCTCACTTTGCCATCGATGGAAATGCCGTTGTCATCCCATAGCACGATGAGATGGCTGAGCTTCAGGTGGCCGGCCAGCGTGATAGCTTCCTGGGAAATGCCTTCCATCAGGCAGCCGTCGCCCGCCAGCACATAGGTCTTGTGGTTGACGAGATCGTTGCCGAAGCGCGCTGCGAGGTGGCGCTCCGCGATGGTGAAACCAACAGAATTAGCAAGTCCCTGGCCCAGGGGACCCGTAGTGGTTTCAATGCCTTCGGCATGACCATATTCCGGGTGGCCTGCGGTTTTTGAACCCAATTGCCGGAAGTTTTTCAGATCCTCCAGTGTCATATCCTTGTAACCCAAGAGAAACAGGAGCGAATACAACAACATGGAGCCGTGACCGGCGGATAGAATGAAGCGGTCGCGATCCGGCCAATGGGGCTCACTGGCATCAAAATTTATAAACTGGGTGAAAAGTACGGTGGCAACATCTGCCGCTCCCATGGGCAGGCCGGGGTGGCCGGAATTGGCCTTTTGGACCGCATCCATGCTGAGGGCGCGAATCGCATTAGCCATGGATTTATGCATGTCGGGGGAGGGAGCATTCATTCTCGGGGAAATCCTTGAGGGCAGCCGCAATCGCGCTTCT
>CAZAMS010000301.1:0-21620 GCA_964486305.1 uncultured Aestuariivirga sp. | reverse complement strand
ATCAATGCAAGCTGGGGAAATCCGGAAACTTATTTTCGTTTGCGTACGCGTTCCATGGAAGAATGGCGGCGTATCGATCGTGATGTGCCGGGGCTGAAAGTCGATTGGTGTGGCGGATTGCTCTGGGACTTGCCGCCTGATCAACTGGAAGCCTTTGCCGCTGAGCATAGCTCGTGGGGTTACGGCATTCGCCGGGTCAATCGTGCCGAGGCCCTTCGCATTGAACCCAATATCAAGCAACCGCCGGATTTTGCTCTTCATGTGCCCAAGGAGGGAAAAGTGGAACCCTTGGCAACGGCCTTGGCTTTTCTCGCGAGCGCTGAAGCGACGGGTGTCAAGGTATTGCGCAATTCCCACGCGAAATGGCTGGCGGAGAAGAATGGCCGTATTACTGGCGTTTGCATCAATGAAGGCGTGCTGCATGCCGATGAGGTGATCATCGCTGCGGGTGTTGGGGCCGACGTCTTGCTAAAGAGCATTGATATCAGGATTGATTTCACTGTGCCTACGGGTCTTTTGGTACATTCAAAGCCCATGGGCGAGGTTTTACGCGGGCTGGTGATGGCACCTGAACTACATGTGCGCCAGACGAGCGAGGGGCGACTTGTGGCTGGCATTGATTATTCCGGAAACTTCCCTGCGAATGACTTGGAGAATGCTGCTGCAGCACTTTACCAGAATATGCAGGACATGGTGGCGGGCGCGGAGAATGTCGGCATGGATTTCCACACGCTCGGTTTCAAGCCAACTCCTGCGGATGGGTTTCCGATGATCGGACGTCCGCAAGGCCGTGAAGGGCTTTATCTTACGGTGATGCATTCGGGCATTACGCTTGCCCCTGCCGTGGGATTATTCGCAACGGCTGAACTGCTGGAAGGCAAGCGCGATCCCCTGATTGCCCCCTATCATCCAGACCGTCTCCTCAAAGCCAAATGAGTCTGCTGCTTGTCCTGAATGTGAAGTTTTTACCGGAAGCCATTGATCTGGAATCCGAAACCAGGGCGGGTGACGTCATATGATAAGCGTTATCCGCGCCCTTGCAGTTGGGACAGCTGGCGGAGCACTTTGTTTTGCCATCGGCGTTCCGGCCCCCTGGCTGGCGGGAAGCCTGGTTGCCACGATCATTGCCATTTATTCAAACCGGAAACTTGATCTCCCGAAATTCTTGCAGGCAGCTGCTTTCATCCTGCTTGGCATCCAAACGGGAACAGCGGTTAATACCGATACGCTGGCGCGCGCCGCCCAATGGCCGCTGAGCATTGTGTGTCTGGGCGTCACCGTGGTGCTTATTGTCTGGGCCTGCATATTTTATTATGAGCGCTTTCGTTATTGGAACAGGCCTACGGCCTTGTTTGCCAGCCTTCCCGGCGCTCTCTCCATCGTCATATTGCTGGCGAGCACTTCGGGAGCGGATATGCGCCGGGTTACCATTTCCCAATGTGTGCGCCTGTTTTTCCTGATTGCCGCCTTGCCGGCGGTGATCGTATTCATTTCACCTCCACCCGTTGTGGCAAGTTCGACGGCTGCCATGGCAAGCATCCAGGAAATCATGATTCTCGTTGGCGCTTCGGCTGCGGCTGGGTTGTTGTTTGCGTGGCTGAAGGTTCCTGCGGGTCTCATCTTGGGGGCGGCCCTTGTGAGTGCTGCCCTGGGCCTCAGCGGTGTGGCTCACGGAGGTACACCGGATTCCATTCTGATCCCGGCCAACATCATCCTGGGTGTGATGATTGGCCTGCGCTTTAAGGGCATTTCGTGGCCGGAATTGCGCATGGCCCTTGGTGACGGATTTGCCGGATTTGTCATTGCCATGGTCATTGCTGTGGCGGGAGCGTTGTTCACCAGCACGATTGCCGATTTACCCGTGGCACTCACGCTGCTTGCCTTTGCACCGGGTGGCCTTGAAGCCATGACCATCATGGCCTTTGCCCTTAACCTTGATCCGGCTTACGTAGCGGCCCACCAGGTTGCCCGCTATATTGGCCTGGTTCTGCTCATGCCGGCGGTGACCGGTTTCGTGCTGCATCGCAATGTTGCGTTGAACCAAGACGTGGACGTGGAAAAAGATTGATGGGACTGATGTGATGGCGACGGCGCGGTCCTATTGCGAGCGGACCGCTATCTCCTACACAACTTCTCACGCATTCACACAATTCTGTCAAAATAACATAAACAAAACAAACAAATAGTCTGAATCATAACGGACTTAGAATCCGCCGGAGCAATCACTAGGCTCGCCATTAGATACTGCGCCTGTCCGGCGTGGCGCAGCGAAGACGGACGCCAATGCCTTGTCAATGGCGGCTATCTCAACTCAACAGGCTGGTCATCGGGTGGGTATCGGTCTACGATCCAATGGGGTAGCGGAGTCGGCAGAGCTGCCTGATCGGGTTGCAGCGGAGGGGTGCCATGAGTTCGACCAGGACTGAAGCATTTCATTTCATCATGATTAAACCGTCGCATTACGACGACGATGGATATCCGATTCAGTGGCTGCGTTCCGACATTCCTTCCAACACGCTGGCAGCGGTCAACGGATTGGCGCTTGACAGCGTGCGTCGCCAGGTACTGGGTCCGGATGTTGATATCCGCCTTGCGACCTATGATGAGACCAACATTCGGATCCGCCCCGATCGGATCATTGGCGATATTCGCCGCAGTGGCGGACGGGCGCTGATCGCGCTTGTCGGCGTCCAGTCGAACCAGTTTCCACGCGCCGTAGATATTGCGCAACCCTTCATCGATGCCGGATTGCCGGTGGCGATAGGCGGCTTTCATGTGTCGGGATGCCTTGCCATGCTGCCGGAAATACCCGAAGAGATCGCGCGCATCCAAGCGCAGGGTGCTGCCATCTTTGCCGGTGAGGCCGAGGAGTTCCGACTCGACGAGGTGCTGCGCGATGCCTATGCTGGCCAGCTCAAGCCAATCTACAACTACATGAAGGATTTGCCCTCGATCGAGGGGCAGCCGATGCCCTTGCTGACCGGCGATACCGTGCGGCGGACCCAAGGCGGACGCTCAAGTTTCGATCTGGGCCGCGGCTGCCCGTTCCAGTGCTCGTTCTGCACCGTCATCAACGTGCAGGGGCGCAAGAGCCGGTTCCGCACGCCCGACGATCTCGAGGCAATCGTGCGCGAGAATGCTGCCCACGGAATCCACAAGTTCTTCATCACCGACGACAATTTCGCCCGCAACAAGGAGTGGGAGCGTCTGTTCGACCGGCTCATCCACCTGCGCGAGAGGGAGGGCTTCAAATTTAAGCTGGTGATCCAGGTCGACACGCTTTGTCATCGCATTGTCAATTTCATCGAGAAGGCGGCCCGCGCCGGCGTCAACCGGGTGTTCATCGGATTGGAGAACATTAATCCCGACAATCTTCTCGCCGCCAAGAAACGGCAGAACAAGATCACTGAATACCGCCTGATGCTGCAGAAATGGCGCGACCATGTCTGCACCACCTATGCCGGCTATATTCTCGGCTTTCCTAACGATACCAAGGAATCGATCCTGCGGGATATCGAGATCATCAAGCACGAATTGCCGGTCGATCTCCTCGAATTCTTCTTTCTGACGCCATTGCCGGGTTCGGAGGATCACAAGACGCTGCTCACCAAGCAGGTATGGATGGATGGAGACCTCAACAAATACGATCTGAACCACCGGGTTACCCATCACCCGAAGATGAGCGATGCCGAATGGGAGGCAGCATATCGTGAGGCTTGGCATAGCTATTACACGCCCCAGCACATGGAAACGGTGATCCGGCGTGCCGCGGCACTGCCTGGCGGGCGGCCGCGCGCCAAGATGCGGCTAATGCTGTGGTTCTATCTCATGTACAAGATCGAGCACCTGCATCCGCTTGAGGGAGGCTTGTTCAGGCTCAAATACCGCAGGGACCGCCGGGGCGGTATGCCGATCGAACATCCACTGGTGTTCTACCCCAAATATGCTGCCGAAATAGCGAAGAAGGCCAGCGGTTACGCATGGATGATCTGGAATGCCTACCGACTACTTCGCCGCGTCGAGCGCGAACAGAAAAAGGCACCCTACGGCGATCTCGCTATCACGCCATCGGACGAGAACGAACTGGATACGCTTGCCATGTTCCACGAGACCTCCGGCGGTGAGGCGGCAGTTGCAAAGAAGCGCCGGGAAGACGATTTGCGGGTCGAGGTGTCGAAGCTTCACGCGGCCGAGTGATTTCGGCGGACGCTCCGGCGGAAGACAATTCGCCTGACGCTTGGCGAAGCCAAATGAGGCCGAAGGAAGGTGCTTCGGCGTCAAAAAAGCTGATTTAGGCTGTGTATTCTTGAAAGCTTCCCAAATCAGGAGAAATCTGATTCAGGTTCCATGAAGGAGCTTGGAAATTGGGACCTATGATAAAACTGATTTCGAGCGGCGGGTGATTAGTCCACTGTTGCCGATCTGCCGATAGCCCTCACCTTGCTTGCCTTTGCGCCGGGTGGGCTCGAAGCCATGACCATCATGGCATTTGCCCTTAACCTTGATCCGGCTTACGTAGCCGCCCATCAGGTTGCCCGCTATATTGGCCTCGTTCTGCTCATGCCGGCGGTGATCAGTTTTGTGTTATATCGCAATGTTGCGTTGAACCAAGACGTGGACGCGGAAAATGATTGATGGGAGAGATCAAGTGAATACAACGGTGAGGCCTTGGCGTGAAATGGCTGTGCAACTATTGGCAACCGTAATGATCCCTGTCTCGGTGGCGGGTACCGGGCTTTATTACACGCGCTGGCAGCAGAACCTGAATGATCTCAAAACCATGATCGATCTGGTCAGTGACCAGAACCCGGAAAGGCGCAAATACGGCGTGGCCATGTTTGAGTACTTGCTGAAGAACGACAAGGTGCCGGTGGAATTTGTGGCCGCACAATCGTCTTATGCAAACTCCTCTGCCGACAAGGAATTGCTGCCCCTGATGGAGCAGGCTCTGCTCAAGGCTTCGGTTGAAAACACGAAAGTGGCCGATACCTTCCGGCAGGCGCTGGAGCGGATGCCGAGTCGTATCTTCATCCATGCAATGAATGACAAGCAGAGGGCCTGCATGAGCGTGTTGATGGCCAAGGTGAAAGATACGGACCGCACCAATATCGTCGTCCCCGGTTTCGCGCGCGCCACTTGGAATGGCGACAGCCATGAGCTTCGGGTTTTTCGCGCGTCAGACATCGAACGCGGAAATGCCCTGGTGAAGATATTCAACAATGTGGGCCTGCCTGTTACCCTGAAAGACCTTTCAGATGTTGAAGGCAGTGCGGCCAAGGCGCGGGCCAATACCTTTGAACTGTGGTTCGGGCAGGCCAAGCTGCCGGCATCCTGCGGAGTTTAGGATTTCTGTCTGGCATTCTTTCTGCAGTTATTCCTTAAATTGGATAGTCCGTTAGGGATCTGTCCCGTTTTGATACAGTTTGCAGGTTTGAGGGGCTAGTCCGGTGGCCGAGCATGACGATCTCAGCGGCGCATTGCGCAAGGCTCGCCTGGCGGAAGCAGCTCATTTTGAGGCGGTTCTGGGGATCAAAGATTCCAAATCACTCAGGCTCCAGGTGTTAAAGGATGACCTCGCTCCCCTCATTGCGGCAACTCCAGAAGCGGCAAATATCTTTGATCTCGCCCTTGTTCCAGACGAGCCGCCGCGACTTTGGGTTGATTTGATATCTTTTGTGGTGATGGAGCCGGATTATCGGACCTATCGCCTGCAGCAGGATAATCAGGGGGGCCGCGAGGCGCTTTTTGAGACGGCAGACCGCGCAGAGATGGTGAATTATCTCAAAACCTACCTAGCGCACCGGATGATTGCGCGGGAGCGGCAAATTGTGCGGGCTGCGCCGGTTTCCCAGCCTGCTGCACGATATACCACCGGAGCTGTCATTTATGCCTGGTTCAACGGACTTATTCTGGGCTTCCTGACCCTCATACTTGTCGCTATCTCATTGGGAAAGCTCAAGTTTTAGGCCTTCGTCAATTCGTTACAATCTGAAACACCATTTGATTTCACCTCATTGCCTGGCCTTGATACTCAAATGCAGGGGCTTAAGCGGATTCGATTCGGTTGGCAGAGACTGAAAATCGAGATGAATCCTTGGGGTATTCGTGAATGACTGCACAGGCAGTAAAACAGAGTGTTGAAGCGGCAGCGACTGAACTCATCAGAACACCGCGATCAAATCGTGACCTCGAGCAGAAGCTCGCTGGATTTAGGACAATTTCTGAAGGCTTGGACTATGCGGCACGCGGGCTGACCGGATTTAACTTCTATTCGGCCAAGGGCGTGTTGAGTCATGTTTTGACCTATGGAGAGCTGCGGAGCCGGGCTTTGGCCATGGCCCGGAAATTGGTGTCGGCCGGCATGAAGCGCGGTGACCGGGTTGCGGTTATTGCCGAAACCGGACCGGAATTCATGGCAGTATTTTTTGGCTGCCAGTATGCAGGGCTTGTTCCCTGTCCCATGCCTTACACCATGTATATCGGCGGCAAGGATGCCTATGTTGAGCGGGTTTCCGGCATGTTGCGCGCGGCTGCGGCATGTGCGGTGGTAACTTCATCCGATCTTGAAGGACATATCCGTGCTGGCGCTGATGGTGCCGGCGTTGAAACAGTTTTGACTCATGAGACGCTGCAGGCTTTGCCCGAGTCGCTTATAAAGCCTGAAGCCTTTGGTCCCGATGATGTGGCCTATATTCAGTATTCATCCGGTTCCACCTCGGAGCCCAAGGGGGTTCTGATTACGCAAAAGGCGATCATGGCGAATACGCAGGGTATTTTGCGTGATGGCTTGCGGGTCACGAAAAGTGACCGGGCGTTTTCATGGCTGCCGCTTTATCACGACATGGGGCTGGTTGGATTTTGCCTGGCACCGATGATGGGGCAGGTCTCCGTTGATTACATCTCAACGCCTTCATTTGCCCGCAGGCCTGCCCTGTGGCTGCGGCTTATGTCGGAAAACCGTTCAACAGTCTCCTATTCACCAAGCTTTGGTTACGATCTCGCTGCACGCCGCATCAATGGCGAAGCGGTGACCCTTGATCTCAGCAATTGGCGCGCCGCTGGCATTGGCGGTGACATGGTGCGGGCCGATGTGCTCAAGAATTTTGGAGAGGCCCTGTCGGTTGCGGGCTTTGACCAAAATGCGTTCATGCCGAGCTATGGCATGGCGGAATCAACCCTTGCGGTTTCCTTCAGTGATGTCTCGCAGCCCATTCGCATTGATACGATTGACAAGTTCGCCTACAAAATTTCGGGCCGTGCAATTCCTGCAACAGAAGCCCAGGGTAAGGATGCAGTGCGCAGTTTTGTTGTCTGCGGCAGGCCGCTGCCCGGTCATGAGATGGTGGTTCGTGATGAATCAGGCGCAGTGCTCAGGGACCGTGAGATCGGCCACATCTTTGTGAAAGGGCCGAGCCTGATGTCCGGTTACTATCACAACGTGCAGGCCACCGAAGCGGTAATCGCCTCCGACGGGTTTTTGGCCACAGGTGACATGGGTTACATGCTGGATGGTGAAATTGTCATCACGGGTCGGGCCAAGGATTTGATTCTGCATAATGGCCGTAATATCTGGCCACAGGATATTGAATGGGCTGCTGAACAGGTTGAGCCTCTCAAGTCAGGCGATGTTGCAGCCTTTGCCGTTGAAGGCGCGGACGGCGAAGACGACGTTGTGGTGCTGGTGCAATGCCGCGCAACTTCGGAAGCGGAAATTGAAAAGCTGAGGCGGGAGGTTTCCGCCGTGGTGCATCACAGTGCGGGTGTTGAATGTGCGGTGGTTCTGGTGCCGCCAAAGAGCCTGCCATTTACCTCGTCGGGAAAGCTTTCCCGTGCCGGCGCAAAGCAGAAATTTGTATCCGGCGAGCTTGTTGAAGTTACCCATCGGGCACAGCCTGCGGCTGAATTTTTGGCCGCTGCCCAATAAGCATAGACGAAGGCTATCATGCCGCTGAAAATTGCTCTCACTGGGGCCACAGGATTTGTTGGCCGCGCCGTGGTTTCCGCCCTCTTGGCCAAATCCAACGAGGTGTCGGCGCTGGTGCGCAATTCCGTGCGTGCAAATTTGCCCCCTGAGGTGCGGCAAGTGCCGGGAGACCTGAACAACGGTGCTGCGCTTGATGACCTGACGCAGGGCGTGGATGCTGTTATTCATATTGCAGGCATAATTGGCGCCCTTAGGCGCGAAGATTACTTTTTTGCCAATGAGCAGGGAACGAGAGCCGTCGCCGAGGCTGCGTCACGCAATAGCGTAAGGCGCTTCGTGCATATTTCATCGCTTGCCGCACGGGAACCCGAGCTTTCGACTTACGGAGCCAGCAAGCGCGCTGGTGAAATGGTGTTGGAAAATTTCACCAACAAGATGTCCATTGTTATCCTGCGCCCACCGGCTGTTTACGGTCCCGGTGACAGGGGAACACTGCCGCTGCTGCGTTCGCTTACACAGTCAATTGCCCTCATTCCGGGCGCTAGTAGATCACGGTTCTCGCTCATCTATGTAGGTGACTTGGCCCGCATTATCGTCGACGCTGCGGGGGCTACGAGGACAGGGGTGGTCGAATTGGATGACGGACAGCGACAGGGATACGGCTGGAGCGAACTGGCCCATATTGCCTCTGCCTGCGAGCAAAAGAGCATAACGCCCATTTTTCTGCCGAAATTTGTTGCGATGCCTGTTGCCGCCATCGTCGAGGCATTTTCGAAATTAACAGGCAGGATACCATTTGTTTCTCCCGACAAGATTCAACAGCTCTATTATGGCGATTGGGTTTCGCGCGGAGACGGCTGGCCTTTGAAAGAGCCTGTTGGTTTCGCACTGGGGTTCAAGACAACGGTGGACTGGTACCGTCAGGCACAATGGCTGCCACGGCGGCGCGGCACCGCCCCGACACAAAAAATTGTAACGTAAGAGAAATCATGACGGCATCACAGGAAACCATCGACCAGATCTGCAAATTGCTGGAACCATTCAATTCCATCGGCAAGGTGCTTACAGCAGACACGGAAATTTCCGCTGATCTCAATATCGATTCGGTTGCAGTGATGGATTTTGTCATGGAAGTTGAGGATCATTTTGATATTGAAATCCCCCTTAATGTTGTGTCTGAAACGCACAGTATTGGCGATCTTGCCTCTGTTGTTGATGCCCGTGTAAAGAAGGTCTGAGTCATGATTGATTTGCTGGACAAACATAAAACTATTGCCGAACGCCACGCCCGCATGATGACGATGGGGGTGAATGCGGTGGGCCTCACCAATGACAAGATCCTGTCGCCGACGCGCGCCATGATCAATGGCCGTGAAACCATCCTGGCTGGCACGAACAATTATATGGGCATCACCTTGGATGCGGATTGTGTCAAGGCAGGCCAGGATGCGATGGCGGAATTCGGTACGGGCACTACGGGCTCGCGCATTGCCAATGGCAGTTATGCCCTGCACAAGGAACTTGAGGGCGAACTTGCCAAGTTCCTGAAGCGCAAGCACTGCATCGTTTTCACCACGGGCTATCAGGCCAACCTGGGCATGATGTCGGGTCTTGCGGGTCCGAAGGATACGATTTTTCTCGACGCTGACTCGCATTCTTCCATCTATGACGGCTGCACCCTGTCTGGCGCGAAACTCGTGCGCTTCCGCCACAATGATGCAACGGATTTGGACAAGCGGCTCACGCGCTCAGACGGGGAAGAGGGCGGGCGGCTGGTGGTTGTCGAGGGCATCTATTCCATGCTGGGTGACCGCGCTCCCTTGGCTGATTTTGTTGAAGTCAAGAAAAAGCACGGCTTTCAGCTTCTCGCTGACGAGGCCCATTCCTTCGGGGTGCTTGGGCCCCATGGACGGGGTCTTGCCGACGAGGCTGGCCTTGAAGACGACATAGATTTCATTGTTGGCACCTTCTCCAAAAGCGTTGGCGCTATTGGCGGTTTTGGGGCGGGCAACCATCCGCTCTTTGAAACCCTGCGCTATGCCATGCGGCCCTACATGTTCACGGCCTCGTCATCACCGGCATCGATTGCGACATCGCTGGCCGCTGTTAAAAAACTGGCAGCCGAACCAGAGCGCCGGGACCGCCTGCGGGCTAATTCGGCCCGGCTCTTTGCCGGCTTCAAGGCGCTGGGCCTTGATATGGGTTGCAACACGGTGAGCCCGGTGATCGCGGTGAAATGTGCCGATGAGGTTTCGACCATTTCCATGTGGAATGCCCTGCTGGAGGCTGGCGTATATGTGAATATTGCGCTTCCGCCGGGTACACCAAACAAGCTGTGCCTGCTGCGCTGTTCCGTATCGGCAGCCCATAGCTTTGATGACATTGACAAGATCATCGGCCTCTTTGGCCAGGTTGTGGCGAGCAGGGCCGCGGCTTAACGCGCTTCCCGGCGAAGCGAAATCCCTTCGCCGAAAAGGAATCGCGTTAATTCAATATTCTGGAGCATGTCCTTGTCGACGAAGTCATGCAACTTCGTCGGGGCATGCTCTAGCGAATTGCACCCTTACGCAGCATTTTCGGAAGCAGCGTCAGCCCGGCGATGATGGGATGCTTTCTTTGCCATTGGGTGAGAATTATCTTTTCACCTGAATGCCGCTCGATTTTCCACGCGATGTAATCGGCGCCGCCCTGAAAGGTGAAAGCGGCCTTGATGAGTCTCAAGACTGACCAAATTTTGCCCGTAAGCCTGCGCAAAATTTGGTTGGCATGAACCGAAACTTCCGAAGCTAAAAACTTTGCCGCATCGTTGTAGTAATTGGGTGCTGCCGAAACAATCTGGGCAGCGCGACTGGTTTGCTCGGAACGAAGCTCGGATTGATAGGTTGCGTTGAAACCCGCAGTCCAAATGGCAAGGGCATTCTGATTGTTTGTAAGTGCTTTTGCGTTGGCAAAACTTGTTCGCAATGCGTCTGAAATTGCGGTGATCACTTGCTGCCGCGCCTGGTCATTGCGCACATAGACGAGTGCTGAGGGTTGCGAGAACCGCGCCCAGAAATAGGGGTTGTTGGTTTCGCGGCTCATCCACCTGGCAAAGAGCGACAAGGGGAGTACGGCATATTTCGCGCGCAGGCTTTGGCCAGCAAAACTTGTCTCCGCGTAATGGACATTGGGCGGAACGATTGCGCAGGCGAGACAGCTGAGAATACTTGGACTGACATCGGCCAGATGCTCCGTGAGTACGTAGTAATCCATCAGCGTGTCAGATACTGCCACACCCCTGAGGCATGACCCGTAGGCGAGGATGGCCACGGCCCCTTCATGTTTCTGCTGCAAAAAATTTGCCATCGCGTGAAGTTCTGGCGACACTTTACGGGCCAGCGATCTCTCACAAAATTCTTCCAGGCTTATCGGGGACGTGTTCATCTAGCCGCAGAGATAGGTGAAAACCGGGCCGGTTTCCACCTTCAAGGGCCCGTCCGTCGGGCCATCAAAGAATTCGCCGTCAATCACGAAGCTGACGGGGCAGGAAATTTCCAGTCTGGCGCTGGAGAAACTCACGGCACCTTCCGGCATTTTCCGGTTTTCGCCCGCATACATAATGGGCAGAAGCCAGCGCGGAATGCTAGGCACGGGATAGGGAAATACCGAGGTGCGGATGGGGCCGAGTTTCTCACCCCAGAAGGGCCTTGCACCGAGGATAAGTTTTTCAAGGGTGGTGGAGAGCATCAGAAGCTGGGTGCCGGCGCAGAATTCCTTGCCATCGCTGGTAATTTCGATTGGAAAGGGGCGGTCAAAGCGGCTCACATCATGGGGATTTGACCTGGTGAACATGGTGCGGCTTGTGGCGCTGGCCAGGGTTGCGAAGGTCGCCCAGTTTCCTTTCACGCCTCTCGCGTTGAAAACGCGTTGGCAGAACAACGTGGCTTCTGACGTAGCACCGGTTCCCAAAAACATGCCATGCCGCGCCCTGCCATCGCGCGGATTGACAACCCGCAACGTGGGGCGCTCACGCAGCTGTTTTGATTCCAAATGCGTGATGTAATCGGCTTGCGCCTGCAGCGACCTGAAGCGAAAACCAAGATCGGCAGCAGTCATATTCGTGGTGCCATGGGGCAAAAGACTGAGGCGGGGAATGGTCTTGAAAGGCTTGCGTTCGGCCAGTTCTGTTTGAATGGCGTGGATGGTGCCATCGCCGGAACTAATGAACAAGTCAGTCACGCCGTCGCCTGCGAACTCATCCAGAAAGCCAGGCAACTGTTCAAATTTTTCGAGAACGCGGGTTGAAATCGCGGCATTGCCTTTCAGCATCTCAACCAGGCTAAGGCCCTTGCCACTGGATTTTCCGGAACTGGGATTGATCAGGAGGCCAGCTCGTTTCACGGTTTGGCCATCCATGGGTTGAGCGGGCCAGCTGTGCGCTTGACACTAAACGCCTGTATTATTTGAAGCGCATGAAGACCGAGGCAAATCATCGTCCAGGCGGCGACCGCCAACAGGCCCCAATCGGGTTTTGCAATGACAGTGAAGAATGACAGCACCAAAAGGTTGGGATTGCGCCGCGCCGTAATTTGGCGAAACAGTGTATCGATGGGGCGCCAAATGTGGATCTCAAGGCCCAGCCACTTGATTGCAATGCCTTCGATCACGCGCTGCAGGATATAGCCCACGAGTATGGCTGCGATCACACTCCAGAACACTTCGTTGCTCCACTGTGTTCCCGTGGCCAGCAGGCCCAACCCCCAGGCCACATACCAGAACGGCGGATGGATGAGATCAATGCCGTGGTCGAAATAGTCGCCCCACTTGCTGGAGGTCAGCGTGGTGCGGGCAAGTTTGCCATCAACAGTATCAAGAAAAGTCATGGCCCAGGCCGCCACGAGCCCCGGAATGAATTGCCCGTTCAAAAAAAACCAAAAGGCCAGGGCCGTCAGGATGGCAGCTATTGTTGTCACCATGTTGGGTGTTACGCCAAGTGGCGCCAGAAAGCGTGTAGCGTAGAAGGCTGGCACGGGCCACAGGTGCTTGGTGATGAGGTCCGTTGCACCCTTATAAGTACCCATGAACATGCGCCATTCAACAGAACTCTTGTTTTCGGTTGTGACAATCATGGCATATGGGGTTTCACGCTTGCGCAAGGATTTCCAGAAATCCATGTCAAGTTGTGAGGGCGCACGTGCCAACAGTTTTGCCTCTGCGTATGATTTGGTTCCGCGCAGTATTCCCAAAACCAGGGAAACATCGACACCGCGCACGCTGGCCGCGACGGGAAGCGGGTTCTTTGCATCATTACTGAGCAGCAGAAAATTTGGCCGCTTCAGAAGGACAGGAATGAGAGGCTGGTCAATCACGGCATCGCCGCGCACCAGAATGACCGGGCCATTGTGCGTGGCTGCCACCTCTTCACTCACGGTCTGATTAAGGCCGGCCTTGGCAAATTGCCTGATCAGCCTTTCTGCTAAAGTCAGGGCCCACAGTTTTTGTTCAGGCGCGCTTACGATGCAGAGAACAGGGGTGAAATGGATCTCCGGGCTTGGCTCCGCCACATTTTGAGCCGGAGCCGTCGCTGGCTTTTTCGATCGTTTTTTGGCTGGAAGTTTGCTGGTAAACTTGGTTTTTGCTCTTGTCGTCATGCTATACTCTGTCAATACGAAGGCTCAAGGCCGTAGCCAAAGCGCCAAAACTCAGGACTGGCATCCACGCCGCCATCCAGGGTTTTACAAACCCCAGTTCCCCCATAGTGAGGGTCAGGCCATCAACTACGAAATAGAGAAATCCCAGCCCCACACCTACGGCAAACAGCATGCCCAAGCCGCCACCGCGGCGAAAGCGCGTGGCAAGGGGAACGCAAATGGCAATCATCACGAGGGTCGAGAAGAACAGGGAAATGCGCTTTTGCAACCAGGTTTCATAAACCCAGGCGGGACGAATTCCAAAACCGGAATTGGCAATAAAATAGTTAAGATCGGAAATGGTCATTTCTTCAGGGTCGCCAGATCGCGCACCGGCGGCGGCGGGTTTCATGGCACCGGAATAAACCAGGCTGTCCAAGCGGCTGGCGGGCAAGTTTTCGCGGTAATAGACGATGACATTCTTGAGGTTCCAGCGTTCACCTTGCAGTTCTGCCTGTTTGGCGAAAATTTGTTCACGCAAAATGCCGTTCGTATCCCGGCGAAAGATGATGACATCTTCAAGCAGGGTAGATTGCGCGTTGGACGAGGCCGCACGCAAGATATCGGTTCCTGACCGCATCCAAATGGGATCTCGCTCACCCAGCTTCAATTTCTTCTCGCCATAGTCGGCTACGCCCCACTCCTTCAATTGCGGGGCGGCGGCGGGAATGGCCTGGTCATTCAAAAGAAAATGCATGCCACCGGTCACAAACGCAAGCGGCAGCAGCATAATGATCAGGCGGCGCGGGGACGTGCCGGTTGACCAGATCGCCGTGATTTCATTGCGGTAGCTGAGTTCCATGAGGGTGAGAAGAAGAGCCAGCAATACACTCATGGGCAGAAAAGTTGCCAAGGTCGAAGGTGCGCGCCTGAACATGTACCTGAAAATGATGCTCATGTTGCCCGTGTCCAGAGCCAGTATTTCCTTGGCATAAGAGATTATTTCAAGGGTCAAGACAAATATGGTGATTCCGAACAAGATACCGAGAAAGCGGGTCACAATCATGCGGGTCAGCATCCAGCCGATGGCTTTCATGACTGCGCTCCCAAGCCAAATCGCCGTGCCAGCGGACGCCACAGCCGGTTGACGCCGGAGCCGAATGCGTCAATGACACCCCCGACAAGATCAGGCTTCAAGGTAAAACAGGTCGCGTAGAAACGCCAAGTCGCGAAGACCGTAATCATCCCGTAGGGCAGCCACATGGAAAGCCAGGGGGAAAGCCCGCTTACCTTGGTGGTTATGGCCCCTTGTTCAATGATTTCATGGAACGCCACAACAATGACGAAAGCTATGCCAAAGCGATAGCCGCGCTGGCTACGCTGGCGGCCAATGGCAAAGGGCACGGCCAGCAGGGGCAACATGAGGAAGGTGACCACATTCACAATTCTCTTGTGCAGTTCTGCCAGCATCGAATTGAGCGTGCTTCCCTGCGGTGGCGTATCGAGTTGCGCATAAAGTTCTGGCAGGGTGAGTTCGCGTTCATCTTCACCACGCGGCCTGAAGAGTTTTTCGGAAACTTGTCCCAGTGGTGTATCCGTCGTTGCAAATTCAGCAATGCTCGCCTGCGGTATCTCCTGGTTTTCCTCAAGGGCAGGCCAACGATCAAGCTTTAGCCGGTGGCCGTTATCCAGCCGCAGAACAGGACGACGCTGGCCATCAACCGGGATTAGCGCGCCTGACGAAGCGGTCAGCGTTTCAGATCCGCCGGGGCCTCTGTAATCAAAAAGAAAAACATGGTCGAACGTGCTGCTGGAACGGTTCAGCTTATCCAGTATGAAGGTACGCGCGCCCGCCTGCATGAACACACCTTCCTCGGCGAGGTAAAAAACTTCGACATTTTTTACATCGAACAACACTGAACGAAAGGCATAGCGCGTTTGCGGCTGTAACCAGCCGACAATGAAAAGTGAAAGGGCCCCGAGTACCATTGACAACATGATGACGGGCCGGCTCAGCCGGTGCAGACCCGTTCCCGTGGCCATCATGACATCAATTTCACTGTCCTTCGAAAGCTTGTTGAAGCCGAAGAGCAAGCCTAAGAAAAGGGCGGCGGGAATTGCAGTTCCCAAATAGTGGGGCACGAGATAGGCCAGAAGCTCAAAAACCACACCAAAGGAATTTTTCTTGCCAAGAGTGGTATCAAGCAGGCGCACAAGCCTTTCAGCAAGCAGCATAAGCAGACCGATTGCCATGGCAGTAGCTAATGGCTTTGCCACCTGTCTGAGAACATACCGGTCGATAATGGTCAGCACAGGCCTATGATTCTCCGGACATCCGCAGCTGCAGGGTCCATAACAGGTTTTTGCGCAGCTTGTCAGTTAACACAGGGGCAGATTTGAGGTCGGGAAAGCCAGGCCAGCCCTCATCGGTAAACTTAGTGCCATCAAAAAACTGTGGTTGGGCATAGCGCGGCAACACGTGCATATGAACATGCGGATCAACCATCATCAGCATGAGATAATTGATTTTTTCGTAAGGATTGAACCTTCGAAGGCTCTGTTCAATCTCGGTGATTACGATTGAAAGTTCGGTAAAGGCGGTGGGCGGCAGTTCGGAAAAGGCGGTCGCATCAGACTTTGCCGCAAGAACGAGGCTGCCAAGTGTCACCTGCTGCGGACGCAGCAGCACACACCAATGGTGATGATCCTTCAAAAGGCTCTCCGGATAGCCAAATTTCTGCATGGTGGCGTTCATGGTTCCCAACTTACCTCGAAGCAGGCTCAAGAAGGAAGCATGAATTGGTTTTTTGGCACTATCCGGCGCGATTCCGGGTCCCAACCGCGAATCGAGACCTGGGTTGCCCATTTTCCCTGAATGCGGGTAATTTCATACAGATTCCAGGCAGCAGGCTCGTGGTGTCCTTCCCCATTCATGGAAGCTGACGGAACTCCGACAACTGGAATTTTGCCCTCGCGGCCCTCGAGTACGGTTAGCATTTCACGGTGGTTGTGGCCGTGCAGCACCACTTCCGCCCCTTCGTTCCAAAGCACGTCGCGTAAGTGTGCGGCATCGCTGAGCGCTTTGCGCGGGGGTGCCAGGCCCGGCAGGGGCGGGTGGTGGATCATCACGGCGCGGTAGTAACCCTTTGCTTTCAAATCATACAGAATTTTGGCTAGGGCTTCCAGTTGCGTGGGACCAAGAGTGCCTGCAGCTTTGGTGAGTGATTGTGGTGCCGCTGAATTCAAGCCAATTGTGGCCAGGTTTCGGCGCAGGCGCACATAGGGAAATATTGAGGCGATAAGTGCCGAAGGGTGGGCAGGTGCCGCGGCCATGTCACCGGTCATGAATGGGGCGAGGTGAGCCAGGCCCTGATTCCAAGCCACAGGCACATAGGCATCATGGTTGCCGGGAACAAAGGAAATCCATGCGGGCTCGCCAAAATTTTCCATCCAGCCCGCAGCGAGCTGGAATTCCGCCAGGGCTGATATATTCAGTAAATCCCCAGTGAATGCCACATGATCTGGCGCAATGGCCTTGATGTCTTCAACAATTGCAGCCGCAATTGCGACATCGTGCAATTTATGCCGGTTCAATTTCCAGGAAAGCGTTCCGACAATGCGTTTGAGCGCAAAGTCTTTCCACGCAGCGGATTTGGGCAGGGGACCTAAATGGACATCTGACAGATGGGCAAGGGTTAAGGCCAAATCTTAGCTTCCGTTGACTTCTGGTGAATCGGGTGCGAATGAGCAGTCCGTACTTACTCTCCTGTTAGACGTGGATTCAAGCATTGTGCGTATTGTTATTCTTGCTGCCGGTCAGGGAAAGCGGCTTTTGCCGCTCACCACCGAGGTTCCAAAAGCCCTTCTTGATATCGGGGGCAAAACCCTGATTGAACGCCAAATTGAGGCTTTTGCGGCCAAGGGGCTCAAGGATTTCACGGTTGTCACCGGTTATGGCGCGCAACGCATGGAAGAAGCATTGGCCAAAGCCAGCCAAAAACTGGATATTGAGATCACCACCATCTTCAATCCCTTTTATGCCGTTGCTGACAATCTGGCCAGCTGCTGGATGGCGCGCAGCGCCATGGCGGGCGATTTCATTCAGGTGAATGGTGACAATGTGTTTCGCAATGATCTAGTCGAAAAACTTCTGGCAGCACCCGCATTTCCCGTCAGCGTGGCCACCAACATCAAGCAAGCCTATGACAGCGACGACATGAAGGTCATTCTTGATCGTGGACGCCTGACCGAGATTGGCAAGACGTTGCCGGTTGATACGGTGGATGCGGAAGCCATTGGCTTCTATTTGTTTCGCGGCGAGGGGGCGAAAGCCTATGTTGAAACCCTAGAGCGCTCGATGCGCGACAGCCAGGCCCTGAAGCAGTGGTTTCCCTCTGCCATTGGCTCGCTTGCCAAACGAATCGAAATTCGCACCATTCCCATAAATGGATTGCAATGGTGTGAGGTGGATTTTCCAATTGATTTACAGCATGCAAGGCAATTGGTCGCAAGTTGGGCCTAGAGCATGATGCGCCAAAGTTGACAGACTTTGGCGATAACATCATGCTCCAGAATATTGATTTCGATCACGTTTATGATTTTGGATTGATTCAATCCAAAATCATCGTGATCTGGGTCCGCTGCTTCAAAATTGCCTCGGCCAATTCAAGGTCTGAAGGCTTGTCCACATCGATGGCGGCGTCGGCAAAAGGCAGCAGAATTGGTTTAGCGGTAAGCCCAAGGCGCTTTGAGACGATCCTGAAAACTTCGTCGAGAGACAACGTGCCGAGCAGAAAACGGAAGAGGGAAAGCGGGCCGAAGGCGGCAACTAGGCGCCAGGGCTTTTTTCTTGCTGATTCCAGATATTTCCATTTCTCCAGAATACGAAGCCCCTTTTCGGTGCATACTGCAAAAAGGTTGCAGCCTGACACGCGATCTTTTCCAAACTTGAAAAAAGTGCGGATGGATTGCGGGTAGGCAGCAAGGATGATTTCAGCCCGCGCCAGCCCGGCGGAAAAGTCTGCACCATCCTGTTCCGCCTGTTTGCAGAAATAATCGATCATTTCCGGCGTAAGCAAGGTATGGTCCGCTGTTGTTATCAGGAAGGGGAAGGCTGAATTCTTTCTGATCGCAACAATGGCCGAGAGGGGCGCGGAGTTTTCCGATGGGACTATTGTTATATTGAAGGCTTTGCCCAACGCATTGTGCGCAACCTCCGCCGTTTCGATGGAAATGGAAATTGATGCAGTTGATTGGGAACCCTGCAAGGCGTCAACAACGCGCCTAAGCATCGGCACTCCGTTCACCGGAAGTGCGCATTTGTGGCTAACGCCATAGGCTTTCGCCATGGGATCATCTGAGCCCCGTCCTGCAGCCAACACAATTGCCGTCCAGTTTTTCGCCACTAGAGCGCCTTTTCGTAAATGCGATAGATCTTGTACGGGACTGCGCCAAGGGCTTCGAGCATGTGGCGCATGGGGAAATTGTCTTCCAGAATCCAGGAAAGCTCGCCGCTGGTGGTGCCCCGTGAAATGTGGTAGCGCCGCACGGTTTCAATGACCGCAAGCGCCAGTGAGGAGCCGATCAATGTCCCGTGATATTCCTTGCGAACTCCCATGAGGGGCATGCGCACGGATTTTGGCGCGCGGCCAAAGAGATTCCACGCCAGTCTTGCCCAGCCGAACGGCAACAGCCTGCCATTCAATCCCGAAATCCACTCGTTGATATTTGGAAGTGTTACGGAAAAAGCTGAAGGCACGCCCTTGTAGCTGGCGATGGCGATATATTCCTTGTTGACAAGAATCTTGAGATTGTCGCCCAAAACTTTGAGTTCTTCAGGTGTAAAGGGAATGAAGCCCCAATTTCCAGACCAGGCATCACTGTGAATGGACAGAATAATATCCAGGTCGCGCGCCAGATTTCTCTTGTCGAGAGGGCGAACCTCAATATGGGATGACCTCATGGCCCGTTCATAGGCAATGGAAAGTGATCTCGGCAGGGCATTCCTGCCGTCATAGTAATAGGCGATGACGTCCTTCGCTTTGGTGAATCCTGCCGCTTCAACCCGGGCTGCATAATAGGGCAAGGCATGACCCATCATCATATTGGGCGGGCTGTCAAAGCCATCAACAAGCAGGCCCATTTCATCATTGATTGAAAAACTGAAAGGACCTCGCGCAGTTTTTATGCCGCGTGACTTCAGCCATTCTTCCGCTGCCCCAAAAAGGGCAGCAAAGATAGTGGGATCATTTGGCGCTTCAAGAAAACCAAATTGGCCTGTTGCATCGCGGTAACGCTCAAGGTGCAGGCGGTCGACTTGAGCGGAAATGCGGCCAACGGGCTTGCCGTTCACCTCAGCCAGAAAGAGCTGGGTTTCGGCATGCTGAAAATAGGGGTTCTTTTTTGGATCGAGATGTTCAAAGCGCTCAAGGTAGAGGGGCGCTACCCAGTTTGAGTCCTTGCCATAAAGTGCAAACGGTACATCGAGAAAAGACTTCTTGTCCTGTTTTGACAGAACTGGGCGAACCTTGACCGAAATGTTCATTATTTGGTTCCCTCGGCTCTAACAAAGATGTTGAGAAGTTGCTTCATGAATTACTCGGGGCGACGTAAAAAGTCTGCGTTCGGAGCATTAGAGGGTAAGCCTTGCGAACTCAAGCTTGGCGCGTTTAAGTACCGCCGATGATCAAGAAAACCCTGCTTAAAATCGTATCAAAAGTTGCTTTGCAACCGATCTATCGGCAAACCCGGGGCCTCACACTGGGCACGCGAACTGCGGTTTTTGACGCGGAAAACGGGGTTTTGCTGGTCCAGCATTCCTATGGGCCGGGCTGGCTTTTGCCTGGAGGCGGGGTGGAGCGGGGCGAGTCAATTTTTGATTCGGCGAAACGGGAAATTCGGGAAGAGGCAGGAATTATCGCAGAAGAAGAGCCGGTTCTCAGGGGAGTTTGCCTGAATGAGGAACAGTTTCCCGGTGATCATGTGGCGGTGCTGACCTTGCGTAAATTTATGCAAGTGCCGTGGAAACCAACGCTTGAAATCGCCTATGCCCAGTTCTTTGCAATTGATAAGCTCCCGGAGGGCACGACGGGAGGAACCCGGCGGCGGCTGGATGAAATTATCTCAAACCGCGAAATTGCCCACCACTGGTAGACCCTTGACCTTAACACCTTGGTCTTGTATGCGGCCTGTCATGAACCTGTCGGTCACCATCTCTTTGCGACGACGAGCCAGCGCTGCTGCAGCCCTTCCGCTTGCCTGGACCGCATAGGATTCCTTCATATTTTTTCGCGATCCTGTGAATTGGGGCCGGGCGCCTAAATAATTTACATGGAACATAATCACGATGGCCGCCACATTTCTCGTCGAAAATACCAAAACAACTGACCAACCCCTCATTGAGCAACTACTCGATATCGCTTTCGGCATCGACCGGCGTGTCAAAACCTCTTACCGTTTGCGCGAAGGCAGCGTGCCTGCCGAGGGCTTGTCACTGGTAGTGCGGGACGTCAATGTTGGTGTGGCGGGCGCGATCAGTTTTTGGCCGCTTGTGATTGGCAAAGCAGGAACTCCGGCCCTGTTGCTTGGACCTCTTGTCGTGCATCCGGAGCGGCAAAATATTGGTGTTGGCTTAGCCCTCATGCAGGAAGGGCTGGCCCGCGCCAAGGCGAGGGGCCACAAATTTGTTATTCTTGTCGGCGATGCGCCCTATTACGCCCGGGTCGGGTTTCAGAAATTGCCGGAAAGCAAACTGATACTGCCCGGACCTGTTAATCCCGAACGTTTTCTGTATGTGGAACTCGTGCAAGGGGCATTGTCTGAGACACGTGGATTGGTGCTGCCACCCCATCGCTTTGCAGAAATTTCAGCGGCCTTCACGGTACCACATCAGGCAGAACGCCAGAAGCAAAGCGCCGAGCGCCATTAGCGAGGCAAACAGGGGAACCTCGCTCACCGCCGTTACGCGGTAGGCTCCATTGGCCTTGAGGCCCAGCCAGCCCGCGCCTGCCATTTGCCTGTCACCAGAAATTTTGATGAGGCGCGGCAGGCCGTCTTCAAGCCAGGCCACGCCGCCACCCGTTGCCTTT
>CAZAMS010000300.1:0-5557 GCA_964486305.1 uncultured Aestuariivirga sp. | reverse complement strand
GCCATTCCAAAGAATTTATTCAGCATGTTTTCCTCCTGTTAATGTGTGAGACTGCGTTGATGCATAATCCGGCCAATGAAATTGAGCAGCAGTTGCGCTGCAAGAATGGCCGTGGTGCCCGTGTGGTCATAGTCCGGTGCGACTTCGACGAGATCAACGCCCACCACGGGACCGCGTTTGACGAGGCCCGCCAGAAGTTCGAGGACTTCATAATAGAGAAATCCACCGTGGCTTGGCGTTCCGGTGCCGGGCGCTATCGAAGGGTCAAAGCCGTCAATGTCGATCGTCACATAATAGCGGCGATCCCTGGGCACCCGTTCAAGAACCGCGTCCACGCCCAGCTTGCGGAATTGCCGCACTGATAGAATGTCGGAGCCCATGCGGCGGGCATCCTCATAGCCTTCGCGCGCCGTCGACGAAACGTTGCGAATGCCGATCTGGCTGAGGCCGGTGACATAGGATTTCTCCGCGGCGCGGCGCAGCGGATTGCCATGGCCAAAGCGCACGCCATGGCGCTCATCGACAAAATCCAGATGGGCGTCAATCTGCACCACGTGAACGGGGCCATGCTCGCTGAAGGCATTGATGCAGGGAATGTTGATGGAGTGATCGCCGCCCAGTACGACGGGAAGGGCGCTCGCCGCGAGAATTTTTCGCACGCCCAATTCGATATTGGCGTGGCTCTTCACTGTATCAGTGTGGACGATGTCGGCATCGCCGATATCCACCATGCGAACCGCCTGCAGGTAGGTGACATCATCCTCATGGTCATAGGCGCCGGCGTGGCCGAAGGAGAAAAGCGTGGAGGCTTCGCGGATGGAACGGGGCCCGAAACGGGCGCCGGAACGCCATTGCGTTCCAAAATCATAGGGAGCGCCCATAATGGCCACGTCGGCTTTGATATTGTCCCAATCCAGGGAGACCGGCGATTTGCCGAAGGTGCTGATGCCCACAAAGGGCAGATCAAGCCGTCCCGATTGGTATCCATGGCCCGACATTGGGTTTCCCTGGCGCTGGTTTTGGAGTGTTTTCGGATAGGCCCTTTCTTTACGATGAAAAATATCTTTATTTGACGCGTCACAATGATAAACTTCAGTGTATGGCTTTAAGGCTCTCCAAAACCCCTTTTTCCCCGATTGACTTGCGGCTGCTCCGCATCTTTCAGGCCGTGGTGCGCCATGAGGGTTTTGCCGCGGCACAGAACGAGCTTGGAATTTCTCCGGGAACCATCAGCAACCACATTGCCCAGCTTGAAGGGCGCTTCGGCGTTAGGCTGTGCGAAAGGGGCCGCAAGGGTTTCTCTTTGACCTCCGAGGGGGTGCGCATTCATGAGGCCGCTGAAAACCTGCTACGCTCCATCGAGAATTTCAGCGGCATCGTCAGCTCGGTTCGTGGCGAACTCTCGGGCACAGTGCATTTTGGCACTGTCGATGCGATGTACACCAACACGGATCTGCAGCTGCAGAACGCCCTGGCGAAATTTAATGAACGCGCCCCACGCGTGCAAATTCATCTCGAAATCGCTTCCCCCCAGGACCTGCTGCAGCGGCTTCTGGATGGGCGCTATTCCCTTATCCTTACCCCCATCGACGATGCCCATCCTTCTGTGCATGCCATGAGGCTATTTGAGGAACGGCAATCGCTTTTCTGCGGCGCGATGCATGAACTGTTCAAAGCCCCTGACCGGGATTTGTCACCTGGCCGCTTGCAGCAGTTTCCCTATGCGGCACGTACCTATATGAAAGAGAATGCCGGACCTGCCAACTTCCCGTTCAGCAATGCAGCACAGGCTTCGCATATGGAGAGCCTCGCCATTCTTATTCTCTCAGGCCGTTATATCGGTTTTCTGCCCGACCATTTTGCGGCACCTTTTGTCGAGCGCGGCGAAATGAAAAGCCTGCTGCCTGGTGAAACCTCATATTTTGACACATTCTATCTGGTGCATAGAAGAGACGAGCGAAGCCGCGCGATGACCCTGCTGTTTGAGTGTCTCAGTTCTGCTGCCAATGCCAAGTGATGTGGCCCTAGATCATCCCTAAGTTCACAAACGAAGTGCAACACCAAGTTGAGGCGTTGGGAAACGGGGTTAACACAGAGGTTCACAAACCACTTACAACGCATTGATTTTAAGGGAATATAGAAAATGCGGAGATTAGCAAAGCTATTCTCCGCATGGTTTACGGTGAATATCACTGCTACGGCAGCCTGCATCTCTCCCGCTTATTCCCCTTCCCAGTAATCCACTTGGCCTTGGCCTTCGCGCCCGACAAAGGCGAGCACGCGGGGCTTGCCGTCTTCCCCGCCATTTCGGCCATGATGGTGAACTTGTCAGCATTCGCCCTCTCCCGTGCGGCACGCATGGGAGAGGGTCCGCAAAGCGGGGGTGAGGGCTCTTCGATGAAGCTGTAGATATTTGAAATTGCCGCCGCGAAAGTGCCCTCATCCGCCGCATTCGCGCCACCTTCTCCCATCCTTCGGACGGGAGAAGGCGATAATCTCAAACAGTTTTGCCCTCTCCCGTGCAGCACGCATGGGAGAGGGTCCGCAAAGCGGGGGTGAGGGCCTCTTGACCACAAGCGCTTATCTCGCCTTGATTGCTCATGGCCTTTCAAAATCCGAAGTCGCTGGAACGCGCCCGTGCTCTGCGAAAAGATGATACCGAAGCTGAACGCCGACTTTGGGAGGCCATCCGCAATCGGAGGCTCGGAGGTTTCAAATTCGTCCGGCAGCTTTCCGTGGGTCCATACATCGCGGACTTCGCCTGCCGTGACAGCAAGCTGGTCGTGGAAGTGGATGGTGCCACTCACGGCACTGATGCGGACGTGAATTATGATGAACGTCGAAGTGCCTACCTGCACGAGCAAGGTTATCGTATCCTGCGTTTCTGGAATGACGATGTGTACAGGGGCCTGCCAGATGTATGCGATGCCATTCTGCTGGCGCTTGCGGAGAGAAAGTAAGGGCCCTCATCCGGCCTGTTGGCCACCTTGTCCCATACTCGGGTCAAGCTCAAGCACGGCAGAAGGCGATAATCTCAAACAGTTTCGCCCTCTCCCGTACTGCGAAGCAAAGCGAAGCAGGATGGGAGAGGGTCCGCAAAGCGGGGGTGAGGGCTCTTCGATGAAGCTACTCGGCTCGAATATCCGCCTGCCATGAGGCGCTATCCCAACACGCCATTTCCGTTGGCGATGCCCTGTTTCTGCTGTAAGAATTATGGACAGGGCTGAATGCCAAAACAGCAGGGGAGCAACACAACCCAGGAGGCCTCTCATGAACATCCGTCCAGATCCAACCTTTTACCCATCGCCCAGGCTCGCGATGGAAGCGCCGGTTGAAAATTTCGCCTATGCACTGATGCTCAGTCCCGATCGCTCCAAACCCGACGCCCTCGCCGTGGTGGATGTCAAGGCGGGCTCGAAATCCTATGGCAAGATCGTCCACACGGTCACCATGCCCAACAAGGGCGACGAGTTCCATCATTTCGGCTGGAATGCCTGCAGCTCCGCGCTATCACCGCTCACCGGCCATGCCTTCCTCGAACGGCGTTATCTGATCATTCCTGGCATGCGTTCGTCGCGCATCTATGTGATCGACACCAAGCCGAATCCAACCAAGGCCAAGATCCACAAGATCATCGAGCCCGAGGAGGTGTTCCGCAAGACGGGATACTCACGCCCGCACACCATTCATTGCGGTCCCGAAGGCATCTATGTGAGCACGCTCGGCGGTGCCGGGCCAGACGGCACAGAGGGGCCGCCGGGCATCTTCATCATGGATTGCGAGAGTTTCGAGATCCTCGGCAAATGGGAAATCGACCGCGGACCGCAGAAACTGCATTATGATTTCTGGTGGAATCTGCCGCGCGACTACATGGTGTCCAGCGAATGGGCGCTGCCGCCGCAATTCGAGAAAGGCATCGTGCCCGAAGACCTGCTCGGCAACCGCTATGGCCATCAGGTGCATTTCTGGGACTTGCGCGCCAGACGCAATGTCCAGACGATCGACCTCGGGGCCAACCACCAGATGGCGCTGGAGGTCCGACCGGCCCATGATCCAGCGAAGGAATTTGGCTTTCTTGGCGTGGTGGTGGATACCACCAATCTCGAAGGCTCAATCTGGACCTGGTGGCGGGAAAACGGCAAGTTCCATATCGAAAAGACCGCGACCATTCCGCCGGAACCCGCCGACAAGAGCCTGCTGCCGCCGCTATTGCAAGGTTTCGGCGCGGTGCCGCCGCTCGTCAGTGATATCGACCTGTCTCTCGACGACCGCTATCTCTATGTTTCATGCTGGGGAACGGGCGAAGAGCGCCAATATGATGTGAGCGATCCGCGCAAGCCGAAGCTCAACAGTTCCGTTCATGTGGGCGGCATCGCGCGGCGCACCAAACACCCGAATGGCAAGCCGTTTCAGGGCGGGCCGCAAATGGTCGAAATCAGCCGCGATGGCAAGCGTGTTTATTTCACCAATTCGCTCTATTCGAGCTGGGATACGCAGTTCTATCCCGAAGGCGTTGCGGGCGCCATGGCCATGGCCAATATCGGCGCCGACGGGAAAATGGAATTGGCCAAGGATTTCTGGGTCGAGTTTCCCAAGGGCTACGCCTCGCACCAGGTGCGGCTGGAAGGCGGCGACTGCTCGACCGATTCCTTCTGCTATGCCAACGCCTGATCAAGAGCATATGCCGCCAAAGTGCGCGCACTTTGGCGATAAGCATATGCTCCAGATTATTATGCTGGCGCGTGATCGGACGGTTAACCGGTGCCCACTTAATCTGATCACGCGCTAGATGAATGACGGCTTGCAAACCGGGCTGTGGCTGGCCGTCGTTGTGAGTGGCCTCTATCATGGCTTAAGCCCCGGCATGGGCTGGCCGCTCGCCGTGGCGGCAGGACTGTCCGAGAAACGCGGGGGCGCAGTGTTCGCTGCCCTCCTTCCTCTGGCGGCTGGCCATTTTGCCGCCATGGCGGTGGTGCTGCTGCCTTTCGCGCTGCTCACGGCCGTTTCCGATCATAGCGGCGGCATCCGCATTGGCGCCGGACTCCTGGTGGTGGGATTCGGCCTCTACCGCCTGTTCAACCACCGCCATCCGCGCCTGCTGGCGCGTATCAAGCCGACGCATCTAGCCCTCTGGTCCTTTCTGGTGGCGATCGCCCATGGCGCCGGTTTTTTGCTCGTTCCGATCTATCTCGGCCTGGACGAGGCGGCAGGCCGCGCGGTGCATGGCGGCATGCATCAAATAGCCGAAAGCGGTTTTCTCTCTGCGCTCGTCGTTTCCATCGTTCATACCCTCGCCATGATTGCCGCAGGTGGCGGCATTGCCTGGCTGGTTTACAAATATCTGGGACTGCAATTCCTGACGAAGAGCTGGTTCAATCTGGAGCTGGTCTGGGCCTTGAGCCTGGTCGCCGCCGGAGCCGCCGGCCTGTGGACGGCGCTTCCTTAACATCGCGATTGCTCACTCGCATGACTAGATCACGATGATTTTGGAATGAATCAATCCAAAATCATAAACGTGATCGAAATCAATAATTTGGAGCATGATGTTATCGCCAAA
>CAZAMS010000299.1:0-8009 GCA_964486305.1 uncultured Aestuariivirga sp. | reverse complement strand
ATGCCGCCGCCGGTGCCGCCCAGCGTGAAGGAGGGGCGGATGATGCAGGGCAGGCCTATGGTCAACATGGCTTCGAAGGCTTCGACCATGGCGCGGTTGCGGTATTTTTTCAGACGCTCGGGTTCGCGGTCAGCCCAGCTGCGTTCGAAGGCTGCGATGTCGCCGCCCTCGGATTTCAAACGATTGGTTTCAGCGATGAAGAACGCCTTGTCTTCATCCTTGGCTTCGGAGGCGTTGGCCAGCATGGACTTGGGGGTTTCCAAGCCAATTTTTTTCATGGCCTCGCGGAACAACTCGCGGTCCTCGGCGCGGTCAATGGCTTCGGCCTTGGCGCCAATGAGCTCCACGCCGAATTTTTCGAGTATGCCCATCTTGTTCAGCGACAGGGCGGTGTTCAGCGCGGTTTGCCCGCCCATGGTGGGGAGCAGGGCATCGGGCCGTTCCTTTTCGATGATCTTGGCCACCACTTCCGGGGTAATGGGTTCGATGTAGGTGGCGTCCGCCAGCTCCGGGTCCGTCATGATGGTTGCCGGATTGGAATTGATCAGGATGATGCGGTAGCCCTCGGCCTTGAGGGCCTTGCAGGCCTGGGTGCCGGAGTAGTCGAATTCGCAGGCCTGGCCAATAATGATGGGGCCAGCCCCAATGATGAGAATGGATTTTATATCTGTACGTTTTGGCATGTTTTGAGGAAACCCAATTTGGGGTTCCCTACACAATCACGGGGAGGATTCCAAGCTTTATCAGTTTTGCGTCAGTTCGGCGGTTTCAGCCGGGCCAATGCACTTTATTCGCTTGAAACTCATGCAGGTATCGCCCTCGCATATGGCATCGGAGCCCAACTGGCGGGTGGAACTTGCGGCTTCACGCTGGAACAGGATGGACTCGGTGAAGCCTTCCTTCACGCAAAAAGCATCGGCGGCAGGTTTTCCGCAATCCTTCTGGCCGCTCAGGCAGGAGTCAATGCGGGAGCCTTCCACAACGGGTGCAAAGAAGTTGCGCACCGAGGCTTCCCCGGCTGTGGAGGCCAGCAGCAGGATTCCGAGGGTTGCAACAAGGGTCTTGAACATTTCAGGCTCCGGGTTTGAAAAAATTGGGACAGGAGGCAAATGAAGCGGCTTGAGAGGGGGCTGTTGATCCGACCCACCTGCCTCCTGTCCCTCAACCCTCTTTTGAAGGGTGAGGGTGAAACTGGTTTACGCGTCGAGGCAACGCCTGACTGAGCAGGCATCCAAACTGATTTGACCTTTCACAGGCCACTGACCGTTCTTGGAAATCACGGTCACGTTGGTGATGTGGGACTTGGCCACTGGTGCTGATGGCAAGTCATTTCCGGCGAATGCACCAGCGGACAGGAACATGATGGTGAGGGTTGCGGTTGCGAGTACGGTCTTCATTTTCGTCTCCTCCAGAGACAGTGGTCAGCGTTAAAAACAAATTACCCGTTCGCTTTGGAATGGAGCCTGAACGCCCCGTTCATCTGGCGTTTAGATTCGGAGCAAAGAGAAAGGCCCCGGTTTCCCGGGGCCTCGGAGTTGCAAGCAGGACTTTTGCAGGGGATCTGCTTGGGGAGGGAGTTTTGGAACCGGAGCATGGTCATGACCACTTTACGAGAGGGGCGGGTTGAAAGTTTCCATTCCCAAACCCCGGTTCCGATACCCGGCGGATTGAACCGGGCAGTTTCAATCAGGCTTCAACGTCGGAGCAGTTCTCCACGGCGCATTGCTCAACAACGATGGGGCCGTAAACAGGGAAAGCCTGGTTCATTTCAATAACCGTGACATTCTTGCTGCCAGCCAGTGGCATCTCATGGTTAGGAGCGATGGACGCAATTGCAGTTGCGGCTGAACCCAGGACTGTGAGTACAAAGAGTGTGTAGCGGATCATGGTGTGGTTTCCTCTCGTGTTTCGATCTTGGAACCAACTTACCGATCTAAACTCGAACCCAACCTGAATGTTCCGTTCATCTGGCGTTTATCTTGGGGGCAAAATATGCAACCATCGGGCGAAATGAACCGTATTTGGGACTATGAACAGCTTTTCTGAACCCATAGAGCGCGAATTGGATGGTCTGCTACCTCTGATTGCAAATGGGGACAAACTGGCCTTCGGCCGCCTTTATGACCTGACATCGGGCAAGCTTTTTGCAGTTGTGCGCTGTGTTGTGAAGAAGCCGGAGCTTGCCGAAGAGGCGTTACAAGAAGCTTTTATGAAGGTATGGCAGAGGGCTTCCTCCTATGAGGTGGGTTCGGTGCGGCCGATGGCCTGGCTTGCCGCCATTGCCCGCAACCAGGCCATTGACCTTAAACGCCGCTTTGCCGAGCGCATGTCGGAACGGGCAGAAGAACTGGATGCGGCTGATTCGGTGCCAGTGATGCCGGAGGCTGAGCTGGCGATGGACTTAACCCGGCTCAAAAAGTGCCTGGCACTGCTTCCCGAGGAGCGTCAGAACATGGTGCTTCTGGCCTATTACCAGGGCTGGACGCGGGAAGAGCTTGCCGTCCAATACAAACGCCCAGCCACGACAATCAAGACCCTGTTGCGCCGGAGTCTTACAGCCCTGAAGGAATGCCTTGATGGCTAGACCTGATGACATGGAAGAACTGGCCGCCGAATTTGCCCTTGGCACACTGAGTGCTGCGGAACGGCAGGAGGCGGAATTGCTGATTGCGAGTGACGCTGAGTTTGCTGGGATGGTCAAGGCATGGGAGAGGCGGCTTATTCCGCTCGCCCTGGCGCTTGAGCCGGTGGAAGCGCCACCGCGCATTCGTGGTGCCGTGATGAAAGCCATTGCCGGGGACGCGCCAAATTCAGAAACGGTTGTCACGTGGAAGCGAAAGGCCTCGGCTTGGCGTCTTGCCACAGTTGGGACGAGTGCCATTGCGGCGTCACTGGCGGCTTTCATCCTTGTGGGCAAGCCATCGGGACCGTTGACCGACCAGCGCTATGTGGCGGTGTTGCAGGCGGAAGGGCCGGGTCCGGCATTTCTTGCCTCCATTGATCTAGCCAATGGCAGCATCAGTGTGCGAACCATGGGTGCGGCCCCGCAACCCGGCAAATCCTATGAGCTCTGGGCGGTGGGTGGCGGGCGCGACAAGCCGCAATCTCTGGGTGTCATTGACGCCTCGTTCCGCATCCCGGCAAGCAAGCTCGGGAAAATCGATCCTGCGGTCATGAGTGACACATTGTTTGCGGTGAGCCTGGAACCTGAAGGCGGCTCGCCCACCAGCCAGCCCACGGGACCTGTGATGTTTACGGGCAAGCTTGTGGCCACCGAGTAAATTATCCACACGCGCTGCCCCATTGTGGCCTTAAAGTATCCTTCTCATCACGCCAGCGATTCGGGGTGGGCGGTTCATGGGTGGTTTGATTACGCGTCGATCAGTATTGCAGTTATTGGCGTTGCCACTTGTTGGCTGTGCGGCCGAGGGCGCGCGCTATCAGCCCAATGGCATTATTGGCGCCAAAAACACGGGAACCATTTACGTCTATCGCCCGCTCACCCAACTGGGCTTGCGCGGCGAAGATCCTTTCGTAGCCATGGCGCATAAATCCTACGGCCGCATGCGGGCGGGCTCCTTTATCGCTGCGACATTCCCGGAAGGCGAGGTGGATGTCACGGTCCAGCAAAGCGTGCTGTTTGTTGTGCCCACCATACCCAAGACCGTTACGGTTACCGTGGTTCGCGGCAGCCAGTCCTATGTCAGGGTTGACCAGATCATAGATTCGGTCGACGTCTCGGTTGGCGCAACTGTCGCTCAATCGATTGAAATTGAGGAAATGCCGTTCAATATCGGGCAAGCCGAACTGGCAAAGACGCGGCAAAACATCTAGATCACGATGACTTTTGACCGAACCGTCTAAAGTCATGAACGTGATCGTCGATTCAATATGGTGGAGCAAATCCTTATCGGCAAAGTCGTGCAACCCCGGATCAAGTCCGGGGCAGGCCTTTGCCGGGATTTGCTCTAGGCGGCGCAAATTCCCGGAATCATGACGCATTTGGGGAGCGTGGCCCCAACGATCAACCATAGTAATGTCTCACAAATTTGGAGATGTGCTGATGGCGAAGATCGAAGATTTGAAGAAGCAGCGTTTGGCAGCACTCAAGGCAACCGAGGCGGGCCCGCCGAAACGCACCTCCAACCAGTTTTTCGGCGTCGGCCCCATCACCGACGCCACAACCGATGAAGTTGATAGCCGCCTCCTGCGTTTTGAATTCGAGGCGTGGCTTGAGAAGAACTATCGCAAACTCGATGACAAGGGGCGCGATATAGGGCCCTTCACAGTGGCTGAAATCGCCCGCAGCATGCATAGGGGTTATCCGGCGGACAAGTTTCTTGCCGACATGATGCGTGAAATCCACCGTTATTTTGAATTTCCGAAAAGCAACAAGATGGCGGTTGGGCTTGGTGGTGGGCATAGCGGTTTTACCGTCTGCCTAATGCACATGATGAATGCGACGGATGACGGCCAGCACCTGTTTGTGGATACGCCGGAACCTGAATCGGATGCGGCAAAGGGCGGCGGGTTTTTCCGCCAGTCCTGGGGGGCGCAGATCATTGAACTGCAGCGCTATGCACGGGGCGGCAATGAAAAGCGGATCCATTTTGCGAAGGATGAAGGCACCATTCCTTCCGCCGAGCAGCTTGAAAAAATGGGGATCAAGATTTTCGTGGGCGTGGGCCATGAAACGACAGGGGCCACGACCTATACGCTTTCCGAGATTACAAATCTGCTGGAGTGGATTGAACGCAATCCGGCTGAGCATCACGCTGTGCTTGATGCGACCTCCATGTTGGGGGCCATGCCCTGGGGCGAGGAGATTGTCCGCAGAGTGGTGAGCGAATGCTGCCTGTTCATGCCGTTCCAGAAAGCCATTGGCGGCATATCCGGTTACTATGTTGCCTCCTTCACCCCACACGCCCTGGCCCTGATCGAGGCCAACCAGAAAAATCCGTCATGGGCAATTCCACGCCAGTTGAAGATTGTGGCACCGCTTGATGCGAAGCGGCCGCTGACGGGGGAGCGCAGCGTGAACGTGGGGCCGATTTACGATCCGGCCCAGGACAAGATGCTGGGCGGGGTGATCAACACCTACAGCACGCTGGCCTTTGCCGAGACAACCTTTGGGCTGCTGCGCTCGGAGCGGCGGCTGGGTTCGGTTTCCGATCTCAACCGGCGCTCCATCGCCAATCGTGCAGCGATCAACGAGTGGGTGGCCGCACATCCCATGCTGGAGCTTGGCGTTGCCGAGCCGGAGCGCAGGGGTGCTGCTGTTACATTGCTTCGTGTGAAGGATGCCGGCATCACCGATGCCGCCATCCATGCGCGGATCATTGCACGGTCAAAGCAGATTTTGGGTTATGAGGGCTTGACCCACCCCGATGGCAGCCATGAACGCGGGCTTGATGTGGCGCGCTATGTGAACGCGTTTCCGGGGACTCCCGGTGATTACCGGGCCTGGATTGGCGGCATTCGTGCGCCGGAAGATGTGACCGCACTTCTCGACAATTTGCACCATGCGTATTTGCGCGCAAAAATCCTGGTGCTGGAAGAAGAGCTTGCCGCGCTTGGCGAAAAATTTCCGCCGCCTAATGACATGGGCGGGCGGCAGCGCATGGATGATCCAACCCGGGCCTACAAGATTTTGATGTGTGATCTCGTGGGGCTCAAACTTGGGAAGGATTGCAAACCGGATCACAGTGCCGTGCGTGCGTACATCGAAGGAAAGGGTGGGGTGTTTCATGAAGGCCCGCTGGGCGATGAGACAAAGCTTGCCAAAGGCAGGCTGCATTTCTTCTATCAGCCGCAGCTCGGCACGGAGGCGGAGCTGTTGCCGATTACAAATTCCGGCCAATACGATGCGGTGATTGCGGCGGCGACTTTCCTGCCCAAGGCTTCGGTGTTCAAACTGGGCGGGGTGCGCATCGGGGCGGGCACCGGCAACATGGCCTGTGCCACCTGGGGCGGCGGCAATGGCGAGGGCGGCGAGGCTGTGTTGATGAACACGCCGAGCTTCAACAGCCGGGCGACCGCGCAGATGGCGCTGAAGGCCATGCTGAAGGTGGCGCCTGACCTGGCGGTTGATGAGTTGCATGCCCGCGTAGTTGCCGGTGAATTCGACACGGCGCGCAACCTGAAGGAATTTCCCACAGAAAAACTTGAAGGCAAAAAGATCGCGGTCATCGGCTATGGCAATATTGGCCGTGAAGTGGCAAAGCTAGCCCGCGCGTTTGGCATGAAAGTTTCCATTCATGCGCGACCCCCGCACCAGGAGTGGATTGAGTCTGAGGGTTTTGAATTCGCCGCCACGGCGGAAGATGCAGCGCGTGGTGCCGATTTCATCAGCCCGCATACGGGGCTTGGGGCGCTTAATGCGGCAACGGGAAAATATGTGAATGCGGGCGTGGTGGGCAGCGAAGTTCTGGCGGTGATGAATGACGGCGCCGTGGTGATCAATTATGACCGCGGCGAAGTTGTTGATGCGAAAGCCCTGGATGCGGCGTTGCAAAACGGCAAGGTGCGCTATGCCTGCATTGATGCGGATCTGTTTCGGGATGCCAAGACGGGCGCGCTCAAGGGGCCCATGGTGCCTTACCGCGAGATGGAAGCGCGCCACAGGGGCAAGATGGAATTGCTGCCCCATGCGGCGGCGGACACGGAACACCTGTCACGGGTTGAGGGCGCGAAGCAGGCAGTTGACCAGATTTTTGATCTCATCCAGTTCAAGTCAGTCGCCAATCTCAAGGGCGATTTGCCGGCGGGTTATGTGAATGCGGGGGCGCGCACGGTGAACGGGGTTGGCACGGTCACACGTCTTGATCTTGCCCGCGCCGCAGAAGATGTGGACGCGTTGGCGCAGGCCCGGAGGTCTGCCGAGGCGATGGCTGCGATCTGGGGCGCGCTGTCTTCAACGGTCAATCCCGAGCGCCGCTGCGAATTGATCGCGCGTTATGGTGCGATGCTGATCAAGACCAGCAACCAGCATGCGGTGCTTCTGGAAAACCTCGGGCTGCAGGGGCCCTATTCGGCGGGTTAAGTTACCCACTTCTCTTCTGTCACCCCGACGAAAGTCGGGACCCAGACTTTCCGCATGTGTGCCGGTTGAAAGCCTGGGTCCCGGCGTTCGCCGGGATGACTGAGTTTGAAAGGCTTTCGCCGGGATGACAGAAAATGGTGACTCGTGACTATGTCGGCATTTTCTGCAAAGTTCATTTCCACAGAGGAGCGAATTATGCAGGAGTTGAATTGGCTGAGTGCGGCGGAGCTTTCCAGGGGCTATGCCCGGAAGAGGTTTTCGCCGGTTGATGTAACCCGCGCCTGCCTGACCCAGATTGCCAAGCATGACCACGCCATCAATGCCATGTGCCGGGTGAAAGAGAAAGAAGCGCTTGAGCAGGCCAAGGCCAGCGCTGCACGCTGGAAGAAGGGCGAGGCTCTTGGCCCTCTCGACGGAGTTCCCGTTCTCATCAAGGACCTTCTGCTCGTCAAGGGCTGGCCAACCTTGCGGGGCTCAAAAACCGTGGCACGTGAACAGGCCTGGGACCAGGACGCGCCATCGGTGGCGCGGCTGCGGGAAGCAGGCGCGGTATTCCTGGGAGCTACGACGACGCCGGAATTCGGCTGGAAGGGCGTTACGGATTCACCGCTCACGGGGGTCACGCGCAACCCCTGGGATCTCACAAAAACGCCGGGTGGTTCATCGGGCGGCTCGGCGGCGGGTATTGCTGCAGGCTATGCGCCCTTGTCGCTCGGCACCGATGGCGGCGGGTCCATTCGCATTCCGGCGGGGTTCAGCGGCATCTATGGTTTGAAACCTTCCTTCGGGCGCGTGCCCTCCTATCCGCTATCACCCTTCGGCACGGTGGCCCATGTGGGGCCGATGACGCGGACGGTTGAAGATTCCGCCCTGATGATGAATGAAATTTCCAAGCCCGACGCGCGCGACTGGACCTCACTTCCCTATGAGGGGCGCGATTACATGAAGAAACTGGGCAAGGGTGTTG
>CAZAMS010000298.1:0-2812 GCA_964486305.1 uncultured Aestuariivirga sp. | reverse complement strand
AGCATGTCAATTGATGCAGGACTGTCATTCAGGCAAGGCACTGCGGAGAAATTAACTCCACCTGCGTGCTTGAAAGTTTCATCCAGCCCAATGGCCACCTCCTCAAGGGTCTCCACACAATCGGCAGAAAATCCCGGCATGATCACCACCAGGTTTTTGACTCTCTTTGCGGGTAACCCTTTAACAGTGCTTTGCGCATAGGGCTGCAACCATTCAGCTCGGCCAAAGCGCGACTGAAACACCACCTGCAATTGCTCCGGTGCAAGCTTCATTTTCTCCCGCAACAGGCGCGCGGTTTTCATGCAGTGGCAATGATAGGGATCGCCCTTGGTGAGATATTCCCGTGGCAAACCGTGAAACGATGCCAGGATCAAATCGGGCTTCCACCGCAGTCCTTTGATGTGTTGCGTCAGGCTTTTTGCCAGCGCATCAATATATGCTGGGTGATCGAAATAGGGTGGCACGCTACGCACCGTGGGCTGCCAGCGCATGGTCCTCAAGGCATCGAAACATTTATCCATGGCCGTTGCCGTTGTTGCCGCACTGTACTGTGGGTAAAGAGGACAGAACAGAATCCGGTCGCAGCCCTGCTCCTTGAGTGCCTCGATGCGCGTGGTCACCGGTGGCAGGCCATAGCGCATGGCCCAGTCAACAATGATCTCCGGCCTGTCCTTGAACGCCTTTTGAAGCTTTTCACTTTGCCCGCGCGTGATGGTCTTCAAAGGCGATTCATTGAGGGCCTTGTTCCAGATTTTTTCGTAAGCCCGGCCACTCTTCTGTGGACGGAAGGTCAGGATAACCCCGTTCAGAATGATCCACCACAAGGCGGGATTGACCTCAATCACCCGCCGGTCCGACAGAAATTCCTTCAGATAGCGCCGTATCGGCCAATAGGACGTGGCTTCAGGCGTTCCCAAATTCATCAGTAAAACGCCTATTTTACCTTTGTTAACTTTTGGATGACCGGGGGGCAGGAAGCTATGCAGGGAACCGCTTTTCATGGGGCATGGCAATAGGTGAAAAGGGTGCCGGAATCAACCAGACCGATTTTCGTTAACATATTACAAACTCTGCAAGAATATCTTGTTCCATAGAAAATTGTGCAAGGCGCATGTCATAATGGATAGTTTGGAAACAGGGCGAAGTCCATTCTTCACCCAGCTCCAGAAGGAAGGTCAGCTGGCAGCCGACCTTGTTTTTGCCGATCTTGACACAACCTCGACGACTTCGAATATCGAACCAGGACCCTTCCGCGCTTCACAAATAGACGCACTTTACGGCACCCTGCCGCTCTTTGTTCTGTCCCACATTATTGTTGTGCCAACCTTTGCATCGGTGATTTCGGAGCGGTTTCAGACCGCCATGACTACTTGGTGGATTGCCCTTTCAATCGTGCCCGTGGTGCTATTGATCATTCTTTGGAGCCGTCATGCCCGAAGAAATTCTTCCGCTGCCAGTGTTGCAGAAATCCGCTGGATCGAAGTGCTGGGTGTCCTCTTTGGCCTCTCATGGGCCCTGTTCCCTGCCGCGTTATTTGCGCCTGCCGACGCCAGTTTACGTATCCTGATTGTTGGCGGGACGCTCGCTGCTTCAGCAGTGGGGACCTTTGCGCTGTCCCGCGTACCCGCCGCCGCAATTATTTTCTGCGCCTTGATTACAGCCTCCCTTTCGCTTTCAGTAACAAGGCTGGGCGGGCAGTTAGGCCTCACCTTCACCATCTTTATCATTACCTACGGCCTCATTCTCACGGGCATGGTCCTCAACCATCACCGCGACCAGTTGCAGAAAGCCGTGGATGCCCAGGAAATGCACAACCAGAAGGACATCATCGCACTGCTGCTGAATGACTTTGAACTGGGCACAAGCGACTGGATGTTTGAATGCGACGCCAAGGGTTCGCTCACCTATGTATCCGCAAGGCTCGGCGAGATTGTCGGCAAATCGCCCCAGGACCTTAAAAGGCAGACACTTCTGGAAGCAGCCCAAGCCGACCCATCGCAAATTGGCTGGACTGAGCTTGCCGGAACGATGCAGGCAAGAAAGCCAATCGTGGCGCTCCAGCTCGAGGTTAACAGGGCGGGCCAAACGGCCCATTGGCAAATCAGCGCCCGGCCACTCTTTGCCCATGGCGATGTTTTTAGAGGCTACCGCGGCGTTGGCCGTGACATCACGGCGGAATGGGAAACTGATCGTAAGCTGATTGAAGCCAAGGAGGCCGCTGAGGCTGCAAGTGCCGCAAAATCGCAATTCCTCGCCGTCATGAGTCATGAATTGCGCACGCCCCTCAATTCCATTGTTGGATTTTCAGAAATTCTGTCATCGCGCGGCGAGGAAACACTGCAGCCTGAAGTCAGGCTGGACTACGCGAAAACCATTCTGAACAGCAGCAAACACCTGCAAACCCTGATCACCGATATTCTTGACGCCACCCGCATTGAAAATGGCACGATTTCCCTCATTGAACAGGATATTGACGCGGCGGAACTCGTCGAAATCGCCGTGAAGATGTGCCGGGACCAGGCCGAAAAGGCTGACGTCACGCTTGTTGCAAAGCTGACCGACGGCATTGAAGTCCGCGCCGACATTACCCGCACCAAGCAAATCATTCTCAATCTCCTGACCAATGCCATAAAATTTTCGCTGGCCGGCGGCGTTGTGAACATTGAACTGGTGCGCCTGCGCGACAGCCGGCTTGCCATTGTCATTCGTGACGGCGGCATTGGCATAAAGTCTGAAGATATGGGCCGTATTTTTGAACCCTTTGTGCAGGCCGAGGATGGCATGTCGCGGCGCTTTTCCGGCATTGGCCTTG
>CAZAMS010000297.1:0-6094 GCA_964486305.1 uncultured Aestuariivirga sp. | reverse complement strand
GGCCTCGCTTTCGGCCCGTCGTCCAAGGCCGAAGGCCTGACGCAGCCCTATAAGGTTGCCACCTGGGATACCATTCCAGACAGCGCCAAGGATGCGGAAGGCTACTGGTATGGCGACTATTATGGCGTTCTGGCCTTCCAGCTGAACAAGGACATCGTCAAGAACATTCCGGCCGACTGGGCCGACCTGCAGAAGGAAGAGTACAAGAATTCCATCGCTCTCGCCGGTGACCCCCGCGCTTCCAACCAGGCAATTCTCGCCGTCCATGCCTCGGGCATTGCCGGTGGCAAGGCTCCTGGTGCTGATGCCGGTGCCGCAGGCCTTGCGTTCTTCAAGGACCTGAACGCCAAGGGCAATCTCGTGCCCACCATCGGCAAGTCCGGCACGCTCGCGCAGGGCGCCACGCCAATCATCATTGGCTGGGACTATAATGGTCTTGCCACCCGCGACACCCTGGCCGGAAACCCCGGCGTTGAGGTCGTGGTGCCAAAGACCGGCGTTGTCGCCGGCGTCTATGTGCAGGCGATCAGTGCCTACGCGCCGCATCCCAATGCCGCCAAGCTCTGGATGGAATACCTCTATTCGGATGAAGGCCAGATTGGCTGGCTGAAGGGCTATTGCCATCCGATCCGCTTCAATGACCTGGTCAAGAATGGCAAGGTTCCAGCAGATATTCTGGCAAAGCTGCCACCGGCAGAAGCCTATGACGCTGCCGTATTCCCATCACTTGATGAACAGGGTGCGGCCAAGGAAGCCATCACCAAGCAGTGGGATACCGTTGTTGGTGCCAACGTTCAGTAATTGAACCGGACGCGCTGCGGGGAAACCGCGGCGCGTCAATTCATCCCGGCACATCATGACCGACCAGGCGATCCAAACAAAAGCGACTGCGCCGCAGCGAATCCGCTTGCCCATGAGCTGGCTTGGAGTTGCGCCGTTTTTCATTTTCGCCCTGATGTTTCTGATCCTGCCGACGTTCCAGCTCATTGTCGGCGCGTTCCAGAATCCGGAAGGCGACTTTACCCTTGAAAACATCCGGGCCCTGGCCCAGCCGTCAATCGCCAGCGCCTATGTGATTTCCCTCAAGGTCAGCATCGCGTCAGCCCTTCTCGGGGCGTTTGCCGGTTTCGCCCTTGCCGTGGCCATTGTGCGGGGCGGATTGCCGGAATGGGTGCGCGCCTCGACGCTCACATTCTCCGGCGTTGCCTCCAACTTTGCCGGCGTGCCGCTCGCCTTCGCCTTTCTTGCAACGCTGGGGCGGCTTGGCCTGGTGACGGTTATCCTGAACAACTGGGTGGGCCTCAATATTTACAACGCGGGATTCAATCTCCTGTCCTTCTGGGGCCTCACCCTCACCTATCTCTATTTCCAGATTCCGCTGATGGTTCTCATCATCACGCCTGCCCTCGATGGCCTCAAGCGGGAATGGGGCGAAGCGGCGGCAACGCTGGGGGCCAGCAACTGGCAATACTGGCGCATGGTTTTGATTCCTGTGCTCTGGCCAAGTTTCCTCGGCACGGTCATCCTGCTTTTTGCCAACGCCTTTGGCGCCATTGCCACGGCCTATGCGCTCACCGGTTCATCGCTCAATATTGTGCCAATCCTGCTCTATGCGCAAATCCGCGGCGATGTCCTGCATAATCCGAATCTCGGCTATGCGCTTGCCATGGGCATGATTTTCATCACCGGGGCTTCGAACCTCGCCTATCTCTGGTTCCGCACCCGCTCCGAGAGGTGGCTGAAATGAGGGGCAAGGCATGGGCCTGGATCACCTTCGCGCTGGGCTGCGCCTATTTCTTTGTGCCGCTCATTGCCACAATCGAGTTTTCCATGCGCATGAAGCGCGGCGAATATTCATTCGAAGCCTATCGCGTGGTCTTTGGTGATGAACGATTTCAGGCGACATTCGGCTATTCGATACTGATCGCGGTACTGACCATCGTCGTCGGGATCCTCATCGTCGTGCCAACCGCTTATTGGATCCGCCTGCGCCTGCCGAACCTGCGGCCCGTCGTCGAATTCATAACACTCCTGCCGCTGATCATCCCGGCCATCGTCATCGTCTTCGGCTATCTCCGGATGTATAACTCATCGTCATGGCTGCCTTTCACGGCCACGCGGCGCGGCACCGACATTCTCCTGATGTTCGGTTACGTGACACTTGCCCTACCCTATATGTACCGGGCGGTGGATACAGGCCTGCGAACCATTGACGTTCAAACGCTCACTGAGGCTGCGCAAATTCTGGGGGCGAAATGGCCGACAATTATTGCCCGTGTCATCCTGCCCAATGTGCTGATCGCGGTTCTCTCCGGAGCCTTCCTGACCTTCGCCATCGTCATCGGCGAATTCACCATGGCAAGCCTTCTCGACCGCCCGGCGTTCGGCCCCTACCTGCAGAACATCGGCGCCAACCGCGCCTATGAACCGGCGGCGCTTGCGATCATTGCGTTCTTTATTACCTGGGGCTGCATGGCGGTCATCCAGATCCTGTCACGTTATGCGCCGAAATCGGCCAGCCGGCCGAACTGAAAAGAGTGGGAACCATGGGCGAAACTTTTCTTTCCATCGAAAATGTCACCAAGAGTTTTGCGCAAACCACGGTGGTCCGCAATGTTGACATCGCCATCGACAAGGGCGAGTTCGTGTCATTCCTCGGCCCTTCGGGTTGCGGCAAGACAACGACGCTCCGCATGGTTGCCGGTTTCGAAAACCCGACGGCGGGGCGCATCGTGATTGACAACAAGGATGTGACGGATCTCAAGCCGAACCAGCGCAACATCGGCATGGTGTTCCAGTCCTATGCGTTGTTTCCCAACATGACGGTGGCGCAGAATATCGCTTTCGGCTTGAAAGTGGCGGGGGCATCAAGCGATGCCATCACGGCACGCGTCAAGGAAATGCTTGGCATCATCAAGTTGCCGGACCATGGCGGGCGCTATCCCTTCCAGCTTTCCGGCGGCCAGCAGCAGCGCGTGGCGCTCGCCCGTGCCCTGGCCGTCAAACCAAGCGTTTTGCTGCTCGATGAACCCCTTTCGGCGCTTGATGCCAAGATTCGCATTTCGCTGCGCGCCGAAATCCGCGCCATCCAGCGTGAACTCGGCATCACCACGATTTATGTAACCCACGACCAGGAAGAGGCGCTGTCCATGTCGGACCGGATCGTGGTCATGAACGAGGGCCAGGTCGAGCAGATCGGCACGCCTGTCGACATCTACAACCAGCCACGCACCCGTTTCGTTGCCTCTTTCGTCGGCACACTGACCGTGCTTCCAGCAAAAATCGTGAGCGCCGCCAAGGGAACCCTGACGCTCGACGGCCAGCCGATCCGCGCCGGCAAGCCATTCTCCGGGGCTGCCGGAAAAACTGTTTCCATTGCGCTCCGGCCGGAAGCCATCGCCATCGGCAACGGCGGCGCCAACGCCAATCGGCTTGAAGCGAAAGTTGCGAGCGTGAATTTCCTGGGCTCCATTGTGCGGGTGAAAGTGCGCAGCGGCACCCAGGAGATTTCCCTCGACATGTTCAACCAGACCAACAGCCCGCCACCCGACCCTGGCGCGTCGGTGACGATCAATTTTAATCCCGACGATCTCGTCGTCCTGGATAGTCATCCGGAAGCCTGAGCGCTACTGATCAAATCAAGTACCGCAGGGCCCTCATCCGGCCTTCGGCCACCTTCTCCCATCCTTCGGACGGGCGAAGGCAAAACCTTATGAGATTATCGCCTTCTCCCGTGCCCCTTAGCATGGGAGAAGGTGCCCGACAGGGCGGATGAGGGCCTCTTCTTTCCAGCAAAAAATGCGCTAGCGTTGCGTTGCATGGCTATCCGGGCGAGCACGTTGCAAGCTCATTCCGAGCGCTTCCAGCCCGGCACCGGTGTTGCGACGTCCGTATGCACAAATCTTTGGAGCCATCGGAACGCAACACGTCGCAACGCGTTGTTAATTTGAAGCGCGGCACTGTGGCCATAAGTCACCCTGTGCTGATTGAATCGGCAGGTCGATCATGAATCGTGTGTTTACTGGCGTTTTGGTTGGGTTTTTGATGCTAGGCGGATTTGATTCCGGCGCTCAACCCGATTCCGCTGTCGGCGTGGCCTCTTTCTATAAATCAGGCAAGATAACCGCCAACGGCGAGCCCTTCAATCCGAATGGAATTACAGCTGCACACCGTAACTTGCTCTTTGGAACAAAAGTCCGTGTTACAAACCTGAGCAATGGAAAAACGGTGGTCGTACGCATCAATGATCGTGGACCTTTTATAAAGGGGCGCGTCATTGATTTGAGTTTGGGCGCCGCGAAGGAAGTGGACTTGTTGACGGCGGGCATCACCCAAGTCAGGTACACAATAATCAATTGACTGACTTCCGGAAGGCGGCAGGGCCCCCTCCCGGAACTTTTTTCCAACTTCGACGTTGTGGCCTTATGGCGCTTTTTCGTCTTGGAACTAGAAAGGTGTGAGCGATGTTGAAAAAACTTCTCGTACCCGTAAGTATAGTGGTTGCGCTATTGGCTGTAATCCCCACGGCTCGCGTCCACGCAGCTCGCCTAAGTGACTACCGTCCGTCTTACCCAAATTCCGACTTCTACCTCTATATTCCACCTTACTATGGGGCAAGTTGTGAGGAAGCCGGGTCCATGCTCGAGCGCAAGGGATACCGGATACTTAAAACTATCCAATGTGGCGGTAATTATTACAAATTTAGAGCTCACCGCCGTGGTTTTAACTACAGAATTCACGTCGTGACGAGCCGTGGAAAAGGCATGATTGATGCCCGAAGTAATTAGAATCTTAGGCCTGACACATTCTTGTTCTTATCGGTTGGGTGACTCGATGCTGAGCGTTCGCCGATTGCTTATGGAGGTTAGAAATGACAGTCATCTATATTGGTGCGCTCCTGGTCTTTGGTGGCATGCTGTCCATGGCCTACAAAGCAATCTGGCAAGGGCGGTTGAGTGGCACAAGCCGGCGGGATGCAATGGTGAAAAGCACAACTCTGGAACCCCAGGGGCGTAGCGCCGCCTTTGATCCGAAAGCGAACTGGCTTGGCCTCGCACTTATCGGGCTCGGCACCATCCTCTTGCTTGCTGAGGCCACTTACCTGTAGTCATCCGGCCGCAGCGCCGGATCGTTCGCGGGAAGCACATCGCAGGCCCATTCCGAGCGCTTCCAGCCTGGCACCGGTGTTGTGACCGCGGCATGGGGCACAAAACTTGAGCGCTCCACGAGTTGCATCTTGTGAATGTAACGCGGGCAATTGGGAAACACCTGGCGCACTTTCACCTTCACCACAAACTGCGCCTCCGGATAGGCGGGTTCAACGGAACTGGCGGGCTCGATCCGCGCCGTCCCGTTAAGCCGCATGCGTTTCTGCTTCTCGAAATCGATGAACAGCATACCAATCTCCGGGTTCTCCAGCGTGTTGCCCATGGAGAGATACATGCCGTTGCCATCGTAATTCGGGAACATCAGGGTTTGCGGGTCGAGGACGCGGATAAAGCCGGGATCGCCGCCCTTGTAGGAACAGTTGGGCCGGCCTTCCGCGTCGGCGGTTGCGAGAAAGAACATGTCGAGGCGCTCGATGAAGGCCTGATCGTCCGGCGTGATGTGTTCGTGGAACAGGCGCTCCTCGATCCGGTTGGCAAGGCGCTCCGTATCAAACTCGCGCTGCAGCCTGCGGTGGCTTTCGCCATACAACTTTGACTTGGCATTCCTCCGTGAACTGGAGTTCAAACTGATACGCTACTCCCTACGTGTTTAGCATGACAGTGCCTCTGCGAAGAAAATGTCGATCGTACGGCCGCACAGGTAAAATTTCTCGCTTCATAAAGCATGATCGTCACTTATTGAATCATGCGCCGAAGGGCCCTCATCCGCCCTATCGGGCACCTTCTCCCATCCTTCGGACGGGCGAAGGCAAAACTTTTAGAGATTATCGCCTTCTCCCGTGCCTCTTGGCATGGGAGAAGCAACCATAATGTTTTTGCTTGGGTCAAGGCATGACCCGTTTTTCCTGCCAGGGTGTGCCGCGGGCGAGGATGGCGTTGGCGAGGATGACCAGTTTGCGGGCACAGGCGACGACGGCGGCGGTGTG
>CAZAMS010000296.1:0-5947 GCA_964486305.1 uncultured Aestuariivirga sp. | reverse complement strand
CCACATAAATTTTGCATCACAATAACCTGTCTTGTTTGTACGATTGAAGTTCAACCGACTATTCGGTCGTACGTGACAGGCAGAGTTGATCCCACGCTCCCAAGGATCGTTCAACCGGAGAAGGTACGGGCGTCAGCACTGCCGTGCGGGAGTGGACGGCCGTCCGCTCCCGCCCACCTCAATTCAAAACGAGAACTGAGACACCGTCTAGATACAAGAAGGTGGCCGACAGGCCGGATGAGGGCCTCTTCACCAAGCGCTTCAATTAAAAACTAAAGCGCTTAAGGCTCCGCCGCAAAATGCAGGTGAACAGGTTTCCCGGGATAGCGACCGCCGCCATCTGGGAGACAGGCCATTTCCCCATCGGGTCAAAACCGGCATTCAGAAGCCACGGGCTGACATCACCAAGCAGCAGCTTGGCAAGCGGCGTTGAAAGTCCAAACAGCGCTGCCGCTGCGAGCACAATCAGCGGTGCCTGCCGGTCAGTGGCGCGCATAGAGTTTGGAAGACCCATCCGCCATGAAAATCAGCACATCGTAAGCGTCTGCCGGCCCGTCGGTGTCCATGCCGGGCGAACCGAAGGGCATGCCAGGAACCGCAAGCCCGCGTGCGGCGGGCTTCTCCGCGAGGAAGCGCAGAATGTCTTCGGGCGGCACGTGGCCTTCAATGATGTAATCGCCCATTTGGGCGGTATGGCATCCGGCGATGTCAACGGGCACGCCAAGTCTTACGCGGCGCTTATCCAGTGCCGGATCGTCGGTCATCGTCACCTCGAAGCCCGCCTGGGTGAGCAGTCCGGCCCATTTTTCACAGCAGCCACAGCCCGGATTGCGAAACACGGTGACTGGCGGGAGCTTGGATGTTGCATATGCGATGGTGGGCAGAGCGACGGACATCGCCGCTGCGCCGCACATCAACATCGCGCGCCGTCTTGAAATTTCGACCATGGTCTTGATCCTTTCCGAACACCTGCTCATCCTAAACTATAGCACATATTCCTTTGTGCAGGTGATCACGCCTTCCGGCGGCGGGATTTTGCGAAGGTGTCGAAGGCTACGGCCAGCACGATGATGACGCCAATGATGATTTGCTGGATGTAGGACGAGACATTCATCAGGACCAGGCCATTGAGCAGCACGCCGATGAGAATGGCTCCGATGACCGTGCCGAAAATTGATCCCGCGCCGCCAAACAGGCTGGTGCCGCCGATCACCACGGAGGCGATGACGGTGAGCTCATAACCCGTGCCGGCAACGGCCTCGGCGGAATTGAGCCGCGCGGCGAGAACGAAGGCTCCGAGGCCGGCAAAGAAGCCCATGATGACATAGACGCTGCAGATGATCCGGTTGACATTCAGGCCCGCGAGGCGCGCCGCTTCGGGGTTTCCGCCCACCGCATAAACCCGGCGGCCATAGCGCGTGTAATGCAGGACGATGTGGGCGAGCAACGCCGACACCAGAAAAATGATGACGGGCACGGGGACAGTGAGGATGCGGCCCTGGCCCCACCAGGTGAATTCGGGCTGAAAACCGGAGATCGGCCCGCCGGCTGCAAAGAGCAGGGCGGCCCCGCGGAACACCGACATGCCGCCCAGAGTGACGACGAAAGCGGGAACCTTGAGTTTGGTAATGGCCAGGCCCTGAAGATAGCCACAGGCGAGGCCAATGAGGATTGCCGAGAGTGCAGCGAGCGGCCAGCCATAGCCGATTGCGGCATCGCCCACAGTGAAGCGGTCCTGCATGCCGCCTTTGGCCACGGCGGCGGCTACAAGTCCGGCAAAGGCCAGCAATGAGCCCACGGAAAGGTCAATGCCAGCGGTGAGGATCACAAAAGTCATGCCAATGGCCAGCAGGCCCGTAATGGAAACCTGGCGCATGACGTTGAACAGATTGATCGAGGAGAGGAAGCGCGGCTCCATGATGGCGAAAATGGCCATCAACAGAAGCAGGAAGATCAGCGGTGCAAAGCGCGCGAGGAAGGAAAAGGCATCGAAGGCCTTGTCGTTTTCTTTGGTTGTTGCCTCAGCCATTTTTGTCTCCCCCACGCTCATGCTGCCTGCTCCAAACGCAGAGTCATCAGGGTCATCAGTTTTTCCTGGTCGGCGCCGGCACGGAGAATTTCTCCCGTCACGCGGCCTTCGCGCATGGTGACGATCCGGTCGGCGAGCGCCAGGATCTCCGGCAGTTCAGATGAAATGACAATGATGGCAATGCCCGCAGCCGCCATCTGGAACAGCAGGTTATGGACCTCAACCTTGGCCCCCACATCAATGCCGCGCGTCGGCTCATCGACGTTCAGCACCTTGGGCCGCAGCGCCAGCCAGCGGGCCAGCACCACCTTCTGCTGGTTGCCGCCGGACAGATTGCCGACAAGTTGGTCGCCCGAGGCCATGCGGATGTTGAGAAGCTTCTTGTACTCGTCAACGAGGGCTCCTTCCTTGTTCCGGCTGATGAAATAGCGGAATGACGAAATGCGGTCATGGGAGGCGATGGACAGATTAGTGCGGATTGCCAGCGCCAGAAACAGGGCCTGCTGCTTGCGGTCCTCGGGCACAAGGCCAATGCCAAGGTTGATGGCATCATGGGGTGAAGAAATTCTGGCCTCATGGCCATTGACGATGATCTTTCCGCTGTCGATGACATCGGCGCCAAAGATGGCGCGTGCGGTTTCGGTGCGTCCGGCGCCCACAAGGCCCGCGATGCCGAGAATTTCACCTTTGTTCACGGCCAATGAAACATTGTGCAGTTCAATGGCGCTGGCGTCGCTGCTTTTGCGGCGGCGCGAAAGGCCTGTCACGGAAAGTGCCACTTCATCCGTAACATATGAGGTGTCGCGCGGCGCCAGCAAGCTGAGTTCACGGCCCACCATCAGGCGGATGATATGATCCAAGGTTGTTCCGGCAACGCTTCCACTGCCCACATGGCGGCCATCGCGCAGCACCGTGTAGCGGTCGCTGATCTCGAACACTTCTTCCAGCCGGTGGGTGACGAAGATGGTTGAAATGCCGTCACGCTTGAGGGCGCGAATGATGGCAAAAAGCTTTTCAACTTCGGTGCGGCTCAGGGCGGAGGTGGGCTCATCCATGACGATGAGCCGCGACTTCATGGAAAGGGCCCGGGCAATTTCCACCATCTGCTGCTCGGCCACGGAAAGGTCGCGCACCAGGGCGCGCGGATTGCGGTCAAGGCCGATGCGATTGGTTATAGCGCGGGTTTCTTCCTCAAGCTTTCTGCGGCTGATGAACAGCTTCGATCCGGGTTCACGCCCAATGAAAACGTTTTCAGCAATGGTCATGTCGGGAGCGAGGGTGAACTCCTGATAGATTGTAACGATGCCGCTTAACTGCGCATCTTGCGGGCTGGCGAAGGAAATTTCCTGGCCGCCAAATTCTATCCGGCCAGCATCGGGGGCCTGGGCGCCCGAAAGAATTTTCAGGAGGGTTGATTTGCCAGCGCCATTCTCGCCGAGAAAGGCATGGATTTCAGCTTCGCCGACTTCGAAATCAACCGAGTCGAGCGCTTTCACACCGGGAAACGACTTGGAAATCCCGGTCATGCGGAGCAGGGGTAGGCTTGCGGGCGTTACGGACATATGGAAACATCTTCCGGCCGAGATCTGAACCCCGGCCGGAAAACTATCTCAGTTAGCTTATTTCACTTCGCCGAGGCGTTCGGCAATGTTCAGGTTGTCCTTGGTGACGGCAACCGGGGTCAGCAGGAGAACCTTCTCCGCTGGCTGCTTGCCTGACTTGATGAAGTCCACCAGGGTCTGAACGCCAAGCGCGCTCTGCTGGCCGGGGAACTGCTCGATGGTGGCGGTCAATCCGCCATCACGAACCTGGGCCAGGGCTTCTGGCAGTGCGTCAAAGCCGATAATCGCGATGCCGGAAAGGCCACGCGACTTCACTGCTTCCATCGCACCCAGGGCCATGTCGTCATTGGCGGCAACGATCACTTGCGGGGCATCAGCCATGCCGGACAAAGCTGCTTCGGTTACAGCCAATCCCTTGGCGCGGTCGAAACCGGCGGTCTGCTCGAACACGATCTTGTACTTGTCGGCCATGCCATCAAGGACATTGTGCAGGCCCTTGTTGCGGTCAATGGCAGGCGAAGCACCCGATTGGCCCTGCAGGTTGATGATGGTTGCACCATCCGGGAACATCTGGACAATCAGATTTCCCTGGGCTTCGCCGCCCTTCACGTTGTCAGCACCGACATGGGCAAGAATTCCCTCGACCTGAGCCACGCGACGGTCAACGGTCACGACGGGAATCTTGGCATCCACTGCCTGTTGCAGGGCAGGGGCCATGGCATCCACTTCGTTCGGGCTGATGACAATGCCCTTCACGCCCTGGGTGATCGCAGCTTCTACGTCTGCGGTTTGCTTGGGTGAAGATACCTGGCCATCGCTTTCAATAACGCCCATGCCCTGCTTTGCAGCTTCAGACTTGAAGGCGTTCATCATGTGCACAAAGAACGGGAAGGTGAGCCCCGGCACGGAAGCCAGTATCTGGTCTTCGGCATAGGCGACAGGTGCTGTCGCCATGGTCAGCGCGAGGGCGCTGGCTACAACTAGTCTTCTTGAAATTTTACGCATCTTGTGATCCTCCCGCGAAACATTTCGCGCGCAAAAGATGCGCCAACAAAGTTTTTCATTCAATAGAAATTGCAATCGAGAAAATGCATAGCTGTGGAAACTGATATAACGGTATTGCAGGCCTCCCGACGAGAGGAATTAGGGTGCAATGCAGCATTAAAAGTTTTGACGATTGTTGTTGGCTGATATCGAAACTGTCGCTAGAGCATGTTGCGGCAAAGTTGCACGACTTTGCCGATAACAACATGCTCCAATTTAATAATCTGGCGCGAATTCTTTTCACTTGGGTGATTCGACCCAAGTGGAAAGCGCGCTAGGGTTTCAATTTTTTGGAAAGCGACTGCGATGAGCGACATACGACCGATAGTCATCTCCGTGCCAGAGCCGAGGTCACTGGAACTCATCTTCACGCCGGAAGATGAAGCAAAATTGCGGCGTGACTATCAGATTTTTGAAGGGCAGGGGCCGACGGTTTCAAAAGTCGTGGAAAAACATATTTCCAATGCCAGCTTCATAATTGGGCAACCTGAATTGCCGCGCCAAATTTTACAGCAGGCAAAGAAATTGAAGGCAATCCTCAATGTCGAATCCAATTTTCTCGATAACATGGATTACGATTACTGCTTCTCCCACGGCATCCATGTGTTGACTACAGGTCGCGTATTCGCAGCACCTGTGGCCGAAATCGGCTTGGGAATGGCGCTCAGTCTGGAGCGCAATATCAGCGGTGCTGATCGCGCCTTTCGTGCCGGCAAGGAGCTCTGGGGTGGTGATGGCAATACCGGAGCCCGCCTTATATCAGGCGGGAGCATCGGTTTCATTGGCTTCGGCGACCTTGGCCGCGCGCTGCATCGCTTGCTTGCCGGGTTTCGCGCCACCATCCGGGTTTTCGATCCGTGGTTGCCAGCGGGAGTGCTTGAAGACCAGGGCGTTGAACCTGTCACACTTGATGATGTGCTCACGAAAAGCGACGTGATCTTCGTCGTCGCTTCGGTGACGTCGGACAATGGCGGCTTTCTCGGTGCGGCAGAGTTCGCCAAAATGCGCAAGGGGGCAAGCTTCGTACTGCTTAGCCGGGCTGGTGTTGTTGATTTCGATGCCTTGATGGCCGCTGTCAAATCCGGGCACATCAGGGCGGCCAGTGATGTCTTTCCCGAAGAACCGCTTCCTGCCGATCATCCGGTTCGCAAGCTTGAAGGGTTCATCCTTTCCGCCCACCGGGCCGGCGCGCTTGACGTGGCCTTCAAGCAGATGGGCAAGATGGTGCTTGATGACATGGGCCTGATGACGCGCGGCCTTCCACCCGTCACCTGCAGGCGGGCCGAGCGCGAGACCGTCCGCCGCATGCGCT
>CAZAMS010000295.1:0-4222 GCA_964486305.1 uncultured Aestuariivirga sp. | reverse complement strand
GAATAGCCGTACCGCTCCGCGATCGTGTCAATCGCAGCCCAAACCTGCTTGTGGCTGAACATTTTTGCCATATCCCGTACCTGATATTTAATCCTCTATTGTAGGAACTAATACCTCATTCTGCATTGGTTGTCCAGTGGCAAAGCTGTCGCTATGGTGCCGCGCAAATCAGCGGGGTCGCGCGTGCCTTTCCTCTACAAAATCATGTCAAAACAGGAATGGGAAAAAGCACAGGCGCAAGGCATTTATGAGGGATCGGAAGTGGACCGAAGGGATGGCTTCATTCATCTGTCAGCCGTCCATCAGGTTCGCGCCACGGCGCAAAAGCATTTTTCCGGAAAAGCGGATTTGGTGTTGATCACCGTCAGGGAAGAAAGCCTCGGCCCCAGCTTGAAATGGGAAGCCTCCCGCGGCGGCGATCTGTTTCCCCATATCTACGGCCCGCTGCAACTCAATGCCATGGGAGAAGCCGTTCCGCTTCCGCTGGTGAACGAAGTTCATCAGTTTCCGCCTGGACTGCCGTGATGAGCCTGTTCAATTTCGGCTTCAGGGCGGTGCGCCCGCTGCTCAACTGCATGGATGCGGAAGCGGCTCACGGACTTACCATCAAGGCACTGAAGACAGGTCTTGGCAGAAGCATAAAAACCGGTTCTCCTGCTAATCTCGCCATCTCGTGTTTCGGACTGGACTTTGAAAACCCATTGGGCCTTGCCGCCGGCTTCGATAAAAATGCCGAAGTGCCGGATGCCATGCTGGGCTTAGGGTTTGGTTTTGTGGAAGTGGGAACCGTGACGCCTCGCCCACAAGCCGGAAATCCCCGACCCCGCCTTTTTCGTTTGAGCGAAGATCAGGCCGTGATCAATCGCATGGGATTCAACAACGAGGGCCACGTCACAGTGTTGCAAAGATTGCGCCGCCGAAAGGACAAACCCGGAATCCTGGGCGTGAATATCGGTGCCAACAAGGATTCAGCCGATCGTGTTTCCGATTATGTCGTAGGAATTGCCGCCTTCACTGATGTGGCCAGCTATTTCACGATAAATATTTCATCACCAAACACGCCGGGCCTGCGCAACCTGCAATCCTCGGAAGAATTGCGCCCCCTGTTGAAGCGCCTGAATGAAGCGCGGCAAACGCAGCAACGGCAAGTGCCCATGTTGCTGAAAATTGCACCTGATCTGCAGGACGATGAGATGAAAGCCATAGCCGATTGCTCCATGAACTCTGCGGTTGATGGTGTCATCATTGCCAACACCACCATCTCAAGACCATCGCTGCGCTCGCCGCACGCGCAGGAAACAGGCGGCCTTTCAGGTATGCCGCTCTTTGACCTTTCAACCCGCCAACTCGCGAGATTCTATATTCTCACCAAGGGAAAAATCCCGCTGATTGGCGTCGGCGGTATTTCCAATGCGGAACAGGCCTGGAGCAAGATTTGCGCCGGTGCCTCACTCCTGCAGCTTTATTCTGCGCTGGTTTTTCAAGGGCCGGAATTGCTGCAGGAAATCCTCAATGGCCTATCCCGGAAACTTGTCGAGAAAAAATTTGTGAGCTTAGGCGCAAGCGTGGGGAGCTCAGCAGAACAAATTGCTCACCAAAGCCCGCTCGGCAAATAACGCGCGAAAATTTTTGCCGAAGTTCCCTTTTCCTGCAGCCGGTCCAGGGCATAGTCAAACGCCTTGACCATGTCATGATCGTCCCGGCGCGTGAGGAAAGAAAGATTGCGGCTGAAAAATTGCCGGTCCACAAAGGCGCTATCCAGCGGTTTGCAGCATCCGCGCGACGCGCTGCCGGCCAGCCAGTAGATCAGCCGCAAGCCATCGCCAAATGAAACGTCCAGCGCGCCCGTCCGCAGGGCCTCATTCATTTCAGCCTCGCTTGGAAACGGTGTGAGGGTTGAGCGCGAATAATATTTCTCCAGCCACGCCCCATGGCTTGAGTTCGCCACATAACCAATACGCTTGCCTGCAAGGCTGCGGATGTCACTGCCGCGCAATTGACTGCCCACGCGCACTGCAAAACGTCCGAGTGACCAGAAATAGGGTCGTGTCATCGTGGCCTTTTTCAAAAGTGCTGCGTCAATCCGCAGGCCAGAAACAATAACGTCACCCTCATTGTTGATGAGCGCCGGAAGAAGCTCATTGAAAGGTTTGGCGATAACCACGCAGGTCGCCTTCACTTCCACGCAGGCTGCAAGGGCCAGATCAACGGATACACCAGCCGTTCTGCCCTCGGGTGTTTCATAGCTGAAGGGCGGAAAATCCCGGTCAGTCAGGAGGCGGATGTTGCGCTGCGTAATGGCATCGGGAAGTTTTGCAACGCCATCAATATGCCGGAACAGCGGAAGTCCGGGGGCCGCCGCATCTTGGGCACTGACAAGGCCGGATACAACCAAAGAAATTGCGACCCACAATAAAAATCTCGACGCAAGGGTTGCAATTCGTTCAGTGACTCGCTTTACTAAAAAAAACGTTGGGGCAGTCATCTTCCATCCGGGGGCATTTGGTGCGGTATCAACAGGTAGAGTGGCGTAGTGTTGCTACATCGCCGTCCATTGGCGGCGCAACAACGGATTCCAAACTACCTTTAGACGCGCCCGATGTCTTGCCTCTTTTGGCCCGCGGGATTCTGGAAGAGGCCCTGCGGCGATTGCCACCCCACGCCATTTTGCGGACCTTGCGCCACGGTGTAGTGCCCGTGGCCTGGCAGCCTGATCACTTCCTCTATGCCACCTGTGGCGCAAAAGGGGCAAATTATGCCGGACGCCATGGCCTGTCTGTTGTTGCACGGATAGATTCATCCGATTTTCACCACTGTGCGCGCCGGGTCTGGGGCAGAAAAATCTTGGGGCATGCAACCTATGGCCTCTCAGCCAGCCACCCGCAGTTTTCCGCCAGAAAGCGGGTGACCCTGGCCCAGATGGCCGCATTTCTGATTTTTGCATCTGGTGTTGCGCTGAACTTTGCATATTTTCCAGCCAGCGCACTTTGGATTGCAGCCAACGCCCTGCTTGGCATGTTTTTTCTTTCCGTTGTTGCCTTGCGCCTTTTTTGTTTGTTTCCGGTACTGCCCGCCAAATATCAAAACGCAATAAACCTGGGCGGTGCAGAACTGCCGACCTATTCCATCCTTGTTCCCGTGTTCAGGGAAACGGCGGTTCTGCCGCAACTCCTAAGGGGGTTGTCGTGTCTGAACTATCCCGTTGAAAAATTGGAAATCAAGATCATCGTCGAGGAATTCGATACAAACTTGCGAAGGGCGCTTCAGAAATATGAACTGCCGCCGCACATTGACGTCATTGTGGTGCCGCAGGGGCAGCCACAAACCAAGCCAAGGGCCCTGAACTACGCACTGCAATTTTGCCGCGGCAGCCTGCTCACGATTTATGATGCAGAAGACGTGCCGGAGCCCAATCAGCTGCGCAAGGTTGCGTGGGAATTTTTGAATGCGGACGAAAGACTGGCCTGCCTGCAGGCCCAGCTCACCTCCTACAATCCCAATGAAAATTGGTTGACCCGCCAATTCACCGTCGAGTACGCGACGCTCTTTGGGTTGATACTGCCAGCCCTTGCGGCGCGCAATTTGCCCCTGGCCCTTGGCGGGACGTCAAATCATTTTCGCACTGATACTTTGCGAAAGATCGGTGGCTGGGATGCTTACAATGTGACCGAAGATGCGGATCTGGGTCTGCGCCTGGCGCGGCTTGGATTTCGCACTGGCGTGGTGGAAAGCCTCACCTACGAGGAAGCCAATACTCAACTTGCTAATTGGCTGAGCCAAAGAGCCCGTTGGTTAAAAGGCTTCATGCAGACCTGGCTAGTGCATATGCGCAATCCCGTGACGACGGGCAGGGAACTGGGCCCCACGGGATTTTGGACTTTACAGGCCTTTACCGCCGGCATCTTTCTTTCGGCGCTTTTTCATCCCTTCCTGATCGCGCTCACCCTCTGGCTCCTGATTGCGAACCCACCCCAAGTTTCCATGTCAACAATGGTGCTTGCCGGCCTGAATCTGGAAGTGTTTGTGCTGGGTTACGCAGTTTCCATGCTTGCTGGAGCAAAGGCCCTGCGTCTGCGCGGCCTCAGTGGCTGGTGGTTCACCATTGCCACCATGCCAATCTATTGGCTCCTCATGTCCATCGCCGCCTGGCTCGCCCTGTGGCAATTTGCATTTGCACCCTTCAAGTGGAACAAGACGGAACACGGGTTGTCGAACTTTCAGG
>CAZAMS010000294.1:0-2606 GCA_964486305.1 uncultured Aestuariivirga sp. | reverse complement strand
CGCCCCGTCTTCTCCGTCCAATACCACCCGGAAGCCTCCCCCGGCCCGCAGGACAGCCACTACTTATTCGAGCGCTTCGTCGGCGAAATGGAAAAGGCGAAAGGCTGACCTCTCCCTTTTATTTGTCATCCCGGCGAACGCCGGGACGCAGACTTGCAACCCATGTGCTTGCTCAAAGTCTAGATCACGATGATTTTGGATTGAATCAATCCAAAATCATAAACGTGATCGAAATCAATAACCTGGAGCATGATGTTATCGCCAAAGTCAGTCAACTTTGGCGCATCATGCTCTAGGCCCCGACTTCCGTCGGGGTGACAGATTATTATTTGAATTGTAATAGGTCACCCCATGAAACAGAAAATAAACCTCGCCGAAAAGCTCAGCACCTTCTCCGACTACTTCTCCCCCCGCACTATCGCGCAATACAATGATTGCGATGTCATGGTGGTGAAAGCCAAAGGGGAATTCGTCTGGCACAGCCACGAAGACACCGATGATTTCTTCCTCGTCCTCAAGGGCTCCCTCGATATCGAACTGCGGGATAAAACGATCACACTGAATCCCGGCGAGATGTACATCGTTCCCAAAGGTGTGGAACACCGCCCCTTTGCCCGCGATGAAGTGCATCTTCTCTTGATCGAACCTTCCGGAACCCCCAACACGGGCGAGCATGCCACCGCCGCAATTCGCAAACTGGCTTGATGCCCGTAAGGAATTATCCCCCATGTCCTTCACTAAACTCGACGACCTCGGAAGAAAACTTGAAGCCCTTGAACATGCCCAGTCCATGCTCAGCGTTGATGAAGCCGTGCAGATGCCATTGGGCGGTGGCGACAAACGCGCCGAGGCCATGTCCATGCTCGCTGGCATGTATCATGAGATGGCGGCAGCCCCTGAAATCGCCGAGTGGATTGCTACGGCCCGCACTGAGCCATTGAGCGACACAAAGAAAACCGCGCTCAATGAATTCGAACGCAACTACATCAATCTCACCTGTCTCTCGTCGGATTTTGTCCGCCGCCAGGTGTCAGCCCGGGTGCGCTCGGAGCAGCTCTGGCGTGAACTCCGCCCCGCTGGAAACTGGAAAGATTTTCTCCCCGCCTTTGAGGGCATCGTAAATCTGGCCCGCGAGGAAGCCCAGCTCCGTAGCCAGGTTCTCAAGCTCGCCCCCTATGATGCGCTGATTGAGCAATATGATCCCGGCAGCCGCGCCGCCGACATCACGCCGGTTTTCACCGAACTCAAAGCTTTTCTCAAGACCTTCATTCCCGAAGCGCTCGCAGCCCAAGCCGAACGCCGCGCCAAACATCCCGCCAAGCCTTTCAACGCCCCCTTCCCCATTGAGAAGCAGAAGGCGCTGGGTGAAGCCATGATGAAAGCGATCGGTTTCGATTTCACCCATGGCCGCCTCGATGTTTCGCACCATCCCTTTTGCGGCGGCGTGCCCTCCGACGTGCGCCTGACCACGCGCTACACGACGAGCGAATTCCTCTCGTCCCTCATGGGCATCCTCCATGAAACCGGCCACGGTCTTTACGAGCAAGGCCTGCCCAAGGACTGGGCCCACTGGCCCGTGGGCAAGGCGCGTGGCATGGCAGCCCACGAAAGCCAAAGCCTGTTTGTCGAAAAGCAGCTGGCCCGCAATCCCGCCTTCTGGGAATGGGCGCTCCCCAAGGTGCATGAACATCTGGGCGAGGCGGCATTTGCGGGCTGGACCCTTGCGGATGTTCTAGCCCACGTCCACCGCATTGAGCGTGGGCTGATCCGCGTCGATGCCGATGAAGCAACCTATCCTCTCCATGTCATCTTGCGTTATGAAATCGAGCAGCAACTGATCGCCGGAAATCTTGGGCCGCGGGATGTGCCCGAAGTCTGGGATGCCAAGATGCAGGACTATCTCAGCCTCTCTACCATCGGCTATCCGAAGGATGGCCCCATGCAGGACGCCCATTGGCCTGCGGGCGCCATTGGATATTTCCCCAGCTACACCCTTGGCGCCATGATGGCCGCCCAGCAATGGGCCGCCGTCGAACGCGAGAATCCAAACGTCAATGATGACATCCGCAAGGGAAATTTTTCTGGCATCAACGACTGGCGCCGCAAAAACATCTGGTCCAAGGCCTCAACCCTTTCAACGCCCGAACTCATGCGCGCCGCCACGGGCGAAACCCTGCAGGCCAAATATTTCACCGCGCATCTGAAGCGGCGGTATTTGGGTTAGCCGCCACACGCACCCCGTGACCAAAACTCCACGAGGATGCAAGCTTTATCCGACAGCTATTGCTGCCGCGTAGGCAGTTACCCCGTCAACACCAATGAAGTTGATCTCCATCCTGTCGGCCCGCAGCCTTGCACGCAGGAAGCCAAGTTCTGAGGCAGCAAACAGCGTACCCTCAATCTTCCCTGTTGATCGCTTCTTCGAACCGGAGCCCGCAATCAGATAATGTACGCCATTGACTAAAGGAGCCTCTGATTTAATTGCTTGTCGGCTGGTTTGCGATGTGATTCAAGATGGTGAGGGAGAGAATCCATGCGCCAGAAGACATTTTCGAGTTTGGGTTTTGAAGTGCACGCCAAGCAGACACGCCGACAGCGGTTTCTGG
>CAZAMS010000293.1:0-3897 GCA_964486305.1 uncultured Aestuariivirga sp. | reverse complement strand
CCTCGACTTGGCCGAAGAGCCCGAAGCCCGCATCATCGGGCCAGACCCGGAGTGCATGACCGATCCCATCCGTGAGTTGAATCTGGCCAACGCCGGTATCACAGCGATTATCTGGGCAACGGGTTTTTCGGCTGATTATGGGTGGTTGCAGGTGGATGCGTTTGACGCGAAAGGCAAGCCGAAGCACCAGCGCGGCGTTTCGTCCGAACCGGGCATCTATTTCCTTGGATTGCCATGGCTGTCACGCAGGGGATCAAGCTTCATCTGGGGCGTCTGGCATGACGCCAGGTATCTGGCGGACCATATCACCACGCAGCGCGGGTATTTGGCATATAAAGGGCCCCAGGAAAACAAGACCGGACACGCGTAATTCAACACGGCCTCGAAGGATCAAACAAGCAATGACAGCACATAAGCGAATCCGTCCCTTCAATACCAAGGACACTTACCCCGAGCAAAAGCTCGACAATGATCTCTGTCAGGCCGTGGTGGCGCGCGGTACGACCGTGTTCGTGCGCGGACAGGTGTCGCAGGATCTCGACACGCGCGAGTCGCTGCATGTGGGCGATGCCACAGCCCAGACCGCCAAAACCATGGCCAATATCAAGCTCTTGATGGAAGAGTCGGGCGGCCACATGGACCACATCTGCCGCATCGTGGTTTATCTCACCGACGTGCGTTACCGACAGGATGTTTACCGCGAGATGGGTAAATGGCTGAAAGGCGTATTTCCCTGTTCAACCGGCCTGGTCATCACGGCGCTGGCCCGCCCCGAGTGGGTCGTGGAAATCGAAGTCACCGCAGTCATCCCGGATTGATGCAATGACTTTTTCCATCGCCGGGCGCTGCGCCAAATCCGGAGCCTTTGGGGTTGCCATTACAACCTCGTCCATTGCCGTGGGTGCCCGCTGCCCCCATGCCCGCGCAGGCGTAGGCGCCGTGGCAACCCAGAATGTGACGGACCCGAATCTGGGGCCAATGCTGCTTAACCTCATGTCTCAGGGATTGAGCGCAAGGGATTCAATTGATTCACTAATTCGCGACCGGCCCTTCATCGAGTACCGCCAGCTGACGGCGGTGGATAAACAAGGCAACTCGGCCAGTTGGTCCGGAAAACATATTCTGGGCACCCATGCCGTATCCGAACAGCGTGATTGCGTGGCAGCCGGGAATCTCCTGAAATCGGCGGGCTTGCCCAGGGTGATGACCGATTGCTTCGCCGGCAACGCCGCCGAACATCTGGCCGAGCGCCTCTTGCGGTCCCTTGAAGCGGGCCTTGTATCCGGCGGGGAAGAGGGGCCGGTGCATTCCGCCGCCCTCATCGTCTATCACCAGCAGGATTTTCCCCTAGTCAGTCTGCGCGTGGATTGGGATGACGAAAATCCCATCCATGTTTTGCGAAAACTGTGGGAGGATTACCGCCCGCAGATGGGCGCATACCTCCAACGTGCCATCGATCCCACCGCTGCGCCAAGCTACGGCGTGCCCGGCGATCCCTGAAATTTCGTCCTCGCCCGCGAAGCGGGAGAGGAAGGGACCCAATCGCAAAGCGATTGGGGAGGTGAGGGGAACGAGGTAGAAGTGCCCTCATCTATCCCATTTCACTACGTGAAACGGGCCCCTTTCTTCTCCCGTTTTACGGGAGAAGACGAAAGCGCCAAAATACAAGACGTCTTAAGGGACATAAGTCCCGCTAGAAAGGACGATGTTGTCGTCAGCAACGCCATTTTTACCGAAGGTCTGGACGCCTTGCGAAGCAGGCCTGCGGGCCGAAGGCACAGATAATGATAAGGTTGAAATCGACAGGCTGGGTATTGCTGCTCCTGGCGCTTGCCTTGCTGTGGCTGAACAACATCTACCAGCTCGGCTTCAGCGGCATTCACTTCCTGCAATGACCGACTGGCAACCAAATTGGTCGCAACCGTAGTTAAACCTAAATGCTTACTCGAATGACGATCTACCCACAGCAAAAACAGCTTACGGGTTATGGCGCCGCAAACAGGCTTAAACGTAAATTGGCTTTACTCTGACGTGACGGAGCAGGGCCTTCATTGATGGAGATCAACGAGTCCTGGGCAGAGCGTGGCGATTACCAGGTGTCGGCTTTTTTCAGCTCTGCAAAGAGCGCGCCAAAGTCGCCGCCCGAGTGCTTGAGTACATCACCAAAACGCTTCTTGGTGGCGATCGACAGCCACACGCCCTTGACGTTGACATCGCTTACCCGGTAGGCGCCGCCCGTCGAGGCCAGCCGCCACTTGACCTGTTCGCGTCCACCACCCTTCGACACGATCGCACTGGTGATCGTGGTGAAATTGCCTTGCGACGTGGTGGAGGTGATTTTCAGATCGGAGCCACGAAAATCGGCGACATAGGCCACGAACAGCGAGGCCACATAGTTGCTGAAGAGCGAGTAGAACTGTTCCTTGTCCGCACCCGCCAGTTTCGCCTGATACTGGCCAAGGGCAAAACTCGCGATGCCGCGGATGTTGATATACTTGTTCAGGATGGCGACGAACTTTGGTCGCAAGGCATCTGCACTTCCGCCGCGATTGGCCAATCCCATCACCTCCGCCGCAATCTTGCTGACATAGGTTCCGGCGCCACGGGAATCTTCGGTGCTATCAGAATCCGCCCGTGCGGGCGACACGGCTGCGAAGCCCAGGAGACCCGCCAACAATCCCGCCGCTTCGCGGCGGGTCAATCTCTGCCTTGTCGTTCCGGCCATAACTCCTCAATTCCAGCTGGCAGTTAAATCTGCTTCTTCTGACATTTCACGGATGAAACCATATCAACCGGCATCCAACAGATGACTGCTTTGTAAAGTTCAATGATTGCGCAAACTGGCGTCATAGGCAAGACTGGGCTTTCGCTTTGGGGTCTGCGATGCTTCAAAGTCGGTGACACCAGTCCAATCCGCTCAATAATGGTCGTTTTCTTCTTGATCAAGACACACCTCTCCCTTGGTTTTTTTGCTGGAACTCATGACAACAGGACCGTTCACGCCACTGCCGGATCAAGCGGTGGCCGCAGTCCGGCGATGAGCCGCAGGACGTCGGCGAAGAGGTGTCGGGGAATCGCAACTTCCGCTTTCGGCGTCACAGCGGACATAGCTAAACTTGCCGCTGGGTCGCCCCTGTAGCGAATGACCCATTCCGGACATCAGACTCCTTTTGTAGTGGGCTTGCCCACCTGTCCTTCAGCGCAAAGCAATTATGTGTTGCTGGCCAACGCGATGCGCATGGCCAGGAGCAAGTTGAACCCCGACTGGCGGCCATTTTGGCAGCAGATGTCGTTGCCTACAGCCGGTTGACGGGGTCCAATTTGGAGTACACCCTGGGTGCACTGCGTTGCCTCGCCGTGGCCGGCAGATTAGTGTATCATAAGGCCGCACAACCGGAAAAACAGGTATGAAACGCACGCTCACCACCGTACTTGCCGCTGATGTCGTGGGTTACTCCGCATTGATGGAGCGTGACGAGGCAGGTACGCATGAGCGGCTGCAAGCGGGCCGCAGGGAACTGTTCGAGCCGGAGATTGCCCGCCATCATGGACGTGTATTCAAACTGATGGGCGATGGGATGCTGGCCGAGTTCGGCAGCGTCGTTGACGCAGTCGAATGCGCGGTAAGCCTGCAGCGCGGGCTTGCCGAACGCAACGTCGAAGTGCCGGAGGATCAGCGCATCCTGGTTCGCATTGGCATTAATCTCGGTGAGGTAATCGTCGAGGGCGACGACCGCTACGGCGAAGGCGTCAATATCGCGGCACGGCTTGAACAACTCGCCGACGCCGGCGGCATCTGCGTGTCGGGCAAGGTGGCGAAGGAGGTGGAGAATAAGCTTGCGTTCGGCTTCGAACCCATGGGCAAGCAACGAGTCAAGAATATCGCGGAGCCGATAT
>CAZAMS010000292.1:0-3493 GCA_964486305.1 uncultured Aestuariivirga sp. | reverse complement strand
CCCTGAAACTCAAGAAGGTGGCTGAGCAACCGGCTGCTGCTGAACAGCCAGTTGTTGCTGAACAAGGCGTTGAGCAGATCGGGGATGCTCCCGCTGCCAGTCAGGAAATGACCACGACTACTATTGGGCCGGATGGAACAGAGCAGCAGGTTGCCGTTCTGAAAGCGCCGGGACCGAAGATTCTAGGTACCATGCCGGGCACTGCTGCGGCTAATCCGGACGATGGCGGCTTCCAGGGCCAGGTGCTTGTGCCACCGGGCGGCGAGGACCAACCGATTGAGCAGGGCGCAGGAAATGTTGATCCTGATGCCATTGAAACCGTATCACTCGCGCCGGAATCGCCTGAAGCGCTTTACGAGCGTTCAAACGAGAGCCTGCTGCGTCGGCAATTCGGTGACGCCGAAGCGGGTTTCAGCAGCTTTGTCGGCAAGTATCCTGATCACAGCCTGGCTGGCAGCGCCCAGTATTGGCTGGGTGAAACCTATTATGCGCAAGGCAACTTCCGTGAAGCCGCACAGAATTTTCTGCATGGCTACAAGAACTACCCGAAGAGCAGGCGCGCACCTGACAGTTTGCTGAAGCTTGGCATTTCGCTAAACAAGCTTGGGCAGACGCAGCAGGCCTGTGCCGCTTTCGGCACCATTGGTGGCGAGTTCCCCAATGCGGTTGATGCCAAGAAGCGGGCGCAAGCGGAATCCAAGCGTGCGGGCTGCTGAGGCAGAACTTCACGCTTTTACCAACCAGGATTGCGAAAAACTATTCGCGGCACTTCGCGGCGAGCACCATATTGCCTTAGCGGTTTCTGGTGGTTCGGACTCGATGGCACTGCTGAGACTTGCCGCGCAGTGGGCAAAGGGTTCTCTCAAGATTTCGGTTTTGACGGTGGACCATGGCTTGCGCCCCGAAACTGTGGCCGAAGCCTCCAGAGTTGCTGCATGGTGCGATAGTCTTGCTCTCGATCAATACATTTTGCGCTGGGAGGGCATGAAACCTAAGACAGGCTTACAGGCTAAAGCGCGCGCTGCGCGCTATGATCTCATGAGCAACTGGTGCAAGGCCAATGGGGTAAAATTTCTGCTTACGGGCCATACGCTGGATGATCAGGCGGAAACGGTATTAATGCGCCAGGCCCGAACCGATACGGCGGAGAGCTTGGCGGGAATTTGGGAAACAGCTGACTGGGCTGGAGTGAAATTATTCCGGCCCCTGTTGGGAAACAGCCGATCCGATTTGCGCGCGTATCTCAAGGGTATAGGCCAGCCGTGGATTGATGATCCCAGTAATGATGATGTGAGATTCGAGCGGGTGCGGGTTCGCCACTCACTGGCTGATGAGACCAAGCCTGATCTAAGAAGAATGGAATTGGCGGATATTGCCGACAAGGCGGGGCGAGAGGCTCGCGCCCTGGCGTCCTCCACCGAGCTTTGGATCAATGAACAACTCACTTCCTATCCTGAGGGCTTTGGCATTATCCCGCGGGCAGGGTTTTGTGAACTTGGTCCCGAACAGCAAAGGCGGGTGTTACAGCAATTGCTGCAGGTCTATGGGGCGGGCAATCGGGCTGAGCCCGGTGAACTCGATCATCTGGCCACCTGGGCCATGGGCCAGGAGAATTCGCGGCGAACTCTTGGCGGAGCGGTTCTGGCCTGCCGCCATGCAAGCCTGCTGATCGGACGTGAATGGGCGCGGATTTCATCTGTTCCAACCTTTGTGCCTGACTCGGGTGAAGTATTGTGGGATGGGCGGTTTATGGTGCAAGCACCTCCAAAATCGCAGATTGTTCCGGTTGGAAGCCTGCAAGGTGTGGCCAGGCGGGAGGATATTCCGAGCTTCGTTCAGCAGAGCCTGCCTGCGGTTTTGCTGGGGGAAGGAGAGGCCGCCATTCCCCATTTGGGCCTGGGGCGCGGCGTTTCGGCAAAATTTATCCGATATTTACGATAGTTCAATGCTTGGAATTGGGCTAATCCCATCTTATGTTACACTACAAGTTTGGGTCGATTGCCTGGGGCGGCCAAAGTGGCCAGCACTGGAGATTTGAGGGTTAATTGTATCAGTTTCGTAATTTTGCCGTCTGGATTGTCATCGCGCTGTTGTTGTTTGCATTGTTCAGCTTGTTTCAAGGCCAGGTGGGCGGCGCCAGTGCCCAGGAAATCAGCTACTCGCAATTCTTTGACCGGGTGAATTCCGGCGAAATCAAATCGGTGACCTATTCAGGTGAATCAATCTCCGGCAAATTGACCGATGGCAAGTCCGTGCAGGCTTACGGCATCTTCACCGAAGAAGATTTGAAAAGCATGCGGCAGAAAGGCGTTGAAGTCAGCTTCCGCCCGCAGCAGACCGACTCCCTTCTCAGCAATGCGCTGATCTATTGGTTGCCCATGCTGCTGCTTATAGGCGTTTGGGTATTTTTCATCCGGCAAATGCAATCGGGCTCCGGCAAAGCCATGGGCTTTGGCAAGTCCAAGGCCAAACTGCTTACGGAAAAGCAGGGCCGCGTGACCTTTGAAGATGTGGCCGGCGTAGATGAGGCCAAGGAAGACCTTGTCGAAATCGTTGACTTCCTGAAAGACCCGCACAAGTTCCAGCGCCTCGGTGGCAAGATTCCAAAAGGTGCCCTTCTGGTTGGTCCACCGGGTACGGGCAAGACCTTGCTGGCGCGCGCCATTGCTGGCGAGGCCAATGTTCCCTTCTTCACGATTTCCGGTTCTGACTTTGTTGAAATGTTCGTGGGTGTTGGTGCGAGCCGCGTGCGCGACATGTTCGAGCAGGCCAAGAAGAACGCGCCTTGCATCATCTTCATTGACGAAATTGATGCTGTTGGCCGGCACCGCGGTGCGGGTCTTGGCGGCGGCAATGACGAGCGCGAACAAACGCTTAATCAGTTGCTGGTTGAGATGGATGGCTTTGAAGCCAATGAAGGCGTGATCCTTGTGGCGGCGACAAACCGTCCTGACGTTCTCGATCCAGCGTTACTGCGCCCCGGCCGTTTTGACCGGCAGATCGTTGTTTCCAATCCCGATGTTCAGGGCCGTGAGCAAATTCTCAAAGTGCACATGAAGAATGTGCCGCTGGCGCCAGACATTGACGCGAAGGTTATCGCCCGTGGCACGCCTGGGTTCTCCGGTGCCGATCTTGCCAACCTGGTGAATGAAGCGGCCCTTCTCGCAGCACGGCGAAACAAGCGCGTGGTGACACAGGCTGAATTTGAATATGCCAAAGACAAGGTGATGATGGGGGCGGAACGCAAATCGCTTGTGGTGAGCGAGGAGGAGCGCCGCAACACGGCCTATCACGAGGCGGGCCATGCCATTGTTGGCTTGGCGGTTCCCTATGATCCCCTGCACAAGGTGACGATTGTTCCGCGTGGACGCGCGCTTGGCGTGACCATGAACCTGCCGGAAGGCGACCGGCACAGCCGCACCCGCGAATGGTGTGAAGCGCGCATGGCCGTTCTCTTTGGTGGCCGTGAAGCCGAACTTATCCTTGGCGGTGA
>CAZAMS010000291.1:0-2122 GCA_964486305.1 uncultured Aestuariivirga sp. | reverse complement strand
ATGAAATTGTTAACAATCCCGACGTGCGCCGCTATTATCTCGGCGAAGCGTTCTCGTTCTAGGATTGGTGACTGACCATGGCATTGATGCAGCGGATGGATTTGCGGCAGGGCCAGTCTTTGGTCATGACGCCGCAATTGCAGCAGGCCATCAAGCTTTTGCAAATGTCCAATCTGGAATTGCAGGCCTATGTCGAGGGCGAGCTTGAGCGCAATCCCTTGCTTGAGCGAGACGAACGAACCGATGTCCAGAAATCAGAGCCCCAGGACGAACGTGCCGGCGACAGCGATACGGTCACGGCCCTGAGTGCAAATGAATCCCAGGAAGACAGGATGCGGACACTCGATACGGATCTTGAAAATGTTTACACCCACGAGGCCCGCGCCGATGCAAGCAGCCGTGAAAACATGGGTCCTGCCGATTCAGGTTGGGCGTCCTTGCGGCCAACCGGGGGAATTTCGCTCGACAGCGATGAGTATGATTTCAGCGCTTCGCTCACCAAGACGCAAACCCTGGCCGAACATCTTACCGATCAGCTCAACCTCAACATTCTCGAACCGTCCGATCGCATCATTGGTCAAAACCTCATCGGCATGGTGAATGAGGCGGGCTATCTCACCGGAGATTTGGCCGACATCGCAAACTATCTCGGCACCAGCAAAGACCATGTGGCGCGCGTTCTTGAAACACTCAAAACTTTTGATCCGATTGGTGTCTTTGCTGCTGACCTGCAGGAATGCCTTGCCCTGCAATTGCGCGAGCGTGACCGCCTGGATCCTGCCATGGCAACACTGACTGCCAATCTCAACCTTGTGGCCAAGCGGGATTTTCCAGCGCTGAAAGTCCTCTGCAAGGTGGACCTTGAAGATGTCAGGGAAATGATTGCCGAACTGAAGGACCTCAACCCCAAGCCGGGCCACGCCTTTGGTTCCGACCCCGTTCAGCCCGTCGTGCCGGATGTTTATGTGCGCGCCGCACAGGATGGGTCGTGGCTGGTTGAACTCAATAATGACACTCTGCCCCGTGTCCTGTTCAGCAACCAGTATTTAAGCAAGGTTTCAAGAACCGCCTCGCGTGAAGAAGACAGGAACTATCTCAACGAATGCCAGACGAATGCCACATGGCTTATCAAGAGTCTGGACCAGAGGGCAAAAACCATCCTGAAAGTGGCGCGCGAAATTGTGCGCCAGCAGGATGCCTTTCTTGTTTTGGGGGTTCAGCACCTGCGTCCGATCAATCTCAAGACTGTGGCCGAAGCCATTGAGATGCATGAGTCGACGGTGAGTCGCGTGACGTCTAACAAGTATATGGCAACGCCGCGCGGCACCTATGAACTGAAATATTTTTTCACAACCGCTATCGCCTCTTCAACGGCAGGCGGCGACAGTCACTCGGCCGAATCCGTGCGCCAGCGGATCAAGGACATGATTGCCGCCGAGGCCCCAAAGAGCATCCTGTCGGACGATACTATTGTGGAAAATCTGAAAAGTGAAGGCATTGAAATTGCCCGCCGGACTGTTGCTAAATACAGGGAATCGCTGAATATTCCATCATCAATACAGCGCCGCAGAATAGCCCAGTCGGAAATTCGCTAGGGCGATTGACTTGCCTCCGGCGCGCCGCTAGGTTCCGCCCGTTTTGAGGGCAGGGCCCGGTGTTGTGATGTGTAACAAGACAGGCCCCAATTTCCAAAAGGAACATTTTCAAAATAGTTGACGTTAGCATTTCGCGCGCCCATGTCTTATAACAAGGGATGGCGAAGAAGGATTTCCGCAGCCATGCAGATTAAGGTCACCGGCAAGAACCTCGATATCGGTGAGGCACTCAGGATCCACGTAGATGAGCGCCTGCAACAGTTCCGGCAGAAATATTTTGAAGGCACCGTGCATGCCCACGTGACTATCGAAAAGCAGCGCTCCAGTTTTCGGACGGATTGCAGTTTGCACCTGGCAACGGGCCTCGTCCTGCAGTCCCATGGTGTGGCCGAAGATGCCTTCCCGAGTTTTGATGTCGCCGCCCAGCATCTTGAAAAGCAGTTGAAGCGTTACAAGCAGCGCCTGAAGGACCATCACAAGGAACGCCGCGAACCCGTGCGCCAGTCCGAAGCCGCAAGCTATGTCAT
>CAZAMS010000290.1:0-7995 GCA_964486305.1 uncultured Aestuariivirga sp. | reverse complement strand
GGCCCTGTTTGGCGTTAGAAAAGAACTGCCGACCTACCGCGCCCATAATGAACAGGCCATGGCCCATGCAGCCATTGCCTTTGCCAAGGCCTCACGCCGCAGGCGGATGATGGCCTGCACCTCTTCTATCGGCCCCGGTGCCCTGAACATGGTGACGGCCGCCGCCGTGGCCCACGTCAACCGCGTGCCGCTGCTGCTGCTGCCCGGCGACGTTTTTGCCAATCGCCTGCCCGACCCCGTGTTGCAACAGGTGGAAGATTTCGGTGACGGCACCATTTCCGTGAACGACTGCTTCAAGCCCGTGTCGCGTTATTTCGACCGCATTGCGCGGCCCGAACAACTTATCCCGGCGCTGAACCGCGCCATGGTTGTTCTGACCGACCCCGCCGATTGCGGCCCCGTGACCCTTGCCATATGCCAGGACACCCAGGCCGAGGCCTATGACTATCCCGAAAGCTTCTTCGAGGAAAAGATCTGGACCACGCGCCGCGTCAGGCCCGACGAGAACGAGCTGGCGGAAGCCGTCCGTGTACTGAAGGCTGCAAAAAAGCCCGTCATCATTGCGGGCGGCGGCGTGCTCTTTTCCGAGGCTTCGGGCACGCTTGCAAACTTCGCCGGCGCTCATGGCATTCCCGTGGTTGAAACCCAGGGCGGAAAGTCTTCGCTGCCCTTCGCCCATGATTTGAACATGGGCGCCGTCGGCGTGACCGGCACCGGCGCTTCCAACAGGCTCTGTGAAGAGGCCGACGTCGTTCTCGCCGTAGGCACCAGGCTTCAGGATTTCACCACGGGCTCCTGGGCCCTTTTCAAGAATGACAAGAAAACAATCATCGGCCTCAACACGCAGGTGTTCGATGCAACCAAGCATCGCGCCTTGCCCTTGATTGCCGACGCGCGTGTGGGACTTGAGGAACTCACCCTAAATCTCGGCAAATGGACAGCCCCTTCAGCCTGGACAAACTCCGCCCAGAGCGGGTTCGCGGCGTGGATGAAGACGGCAAACAAATATACCGATGCCAGCAATGTGGAGCGCCCCTCGGATTCGCAGGTGATTGGCGCGGTGCAGCGCGCCCTTGGCCGCGATATTTCCGTGCTCTGCGCGGCAGGCGGCCTTCCCGGCGAATTGCACAAGCTCTGGCAGGCGAGCACGCCTTCGTCCTACCACATGGAATATGGCTTCTCCTGCATGGGCTATGAAATCGCCGGCGGCATCGGCCTCAAGATGGCCCAACCCGACCGCGAAGTTGTGGTAATGGTGGGCGATGGCAGCTACCTCATGATGAATTCCGAACTCGCCACCTCCGTGATGCTGGGTTTGAAACTCACTGTCGTGTTGCTCGATAACCGGGGTTATGGCTGCATCAACCGCCTGCAACATGCGAGCGGCGGCGAACGCTTCAACAATCTTTTTGATTACAACACGGCCCATGAAGTCTCCCCTGATGTTGATTTCGCGGCCCATGCCAAGAGCCTCGGCGCGATTTCGGAAAGGGTTTCATCCCTTGCTGATCTTGAGCGCGCCTTGAAGAAAGCCAAGGGCAACACCCGTAGCACCGTTATTGTCATCGATACGGACCCGATGAAATCAACCGATGCGGGCGGTCATTGGTGGGATGTGGCAATCCCGGAAGTTTCAACGCGGAGCCAGGTACGTGCGGCGCGCAAGACTTACGAAAAGGCGAAAGCCAAACAACGCATCGGTAACTAACAGAAAGCAACACACCTATGACAATACGGATCGGTGCCAACCCCATCGGTTGGTCGAATGATGACATGCAGGAAATCGGCGGCTGGATTCCGCTGGAACAATGCCTGAGCGAAGCCAGGGCCGCGGGTTTTCAGGGCATGGAACTTGGCAACAAGTTTCCAAGGCAAGCAACCAAACTGCGCCCCATTCTTGATGCCCATGGCATGGTGCTCGTCGGCGGCTGGTATTCCACCTTCCTGCTTGAGCACGATGCTGAAACCGAATTCGCAAAATCCGCCGACCATCGCAAATTACTGAAAGCCATGGGCACCAGCGTATTCATCGTGGCGGAATGCACCAACACCGTTCACGGCAACAAGGCAGCACCGCTTTCCACCCGGCCCGTGATGACCGACGCCCAGTGGAAAACCTTTAACACGCGGCTCACCAGATTTGCCGAGTCGTTGAAAGCTGACGGTTTTCAGCTCGCCTATCACCATCACATGGGAACCGTGGTGCAGACGGCGGCGGAAATTGACCGCATGATGGAAGGAACCGGCGAGGCCGTGAATCTGCTGCTCGATACGGGACACGCCACCTGGGGCGGTGATAATCCAACGCGATTAGCCAAGGCCTACAAGAATCGTATCAGCCATGTGCATTGCAAGGACGTGCGTCTTGCGGTGAAAGCCGAGTCCGACAAACACGACTGGTCGTTCCTCGATAGCGTGCTGGCGGGCGTTTACACCGTGCCGGGCGACGGCTCCATTGACTATGTTTCCGTTTTCAAGGAACTTAAGGGCTATAGCGGTTGGGTGGTGGTTGAGGCCGAACAGGACCCGGAGAAAGCCCCGCCAGCCAAATATGCCAAGATGGGATGTGACAATCTCAAGCGGTTCTTAAAAGAGGGTGGCCTGATCTGAATGTCGACACTGCTGGTGAAACCCCGCGCGGGCGGTGGCCGCGTCCATCATGTGACGCCGAAAACAGCGCGCTGGACCCATGTGGGCTTTGATTTGTGGAAACGCAAAGCGGGCGAACTTGCCACCGGCACCGATGGCGACCGCGAAACCTGCCTGGTTTTTGTCAGTGGCCGCGGCAGCGTGCGCGTGGGCCACGAGGAGTTCGGCATTCTGGGGGCGCGCAGCTCTCCCTTTGAGGGCAGACCCTGGTCGGTCTATGTGCCGCCCGGCATGGTGTGGTCGGTTGAAGCAACCGAAGACCTGGTGCTGGCCGTGTGTTCCGCCCCGGGCAAGGGAAAATTTCCTCCGCGCGTGATCGCCCCCGATATTCTGGTCCAGGAAACCCGCGGCAAGGGCTCCAACGTGCGCCATGTCACCAACATCCTGCCCGAATGGGAAATGGCGGAGAATCTTCTGGTGGTGGAAGTGCTGACGCCTGCGGGCAACACCTCCTCCTATCCGCCCCACAAGCACGATGAAGACAACCTGCCCCATGAGTCGGCCTTGGAAGAAACCTATTATCACCGCCTCAATCCACCCCAGGGCTTCGCCTTCCAGCGCGTCTACACCGATGACCGCGAACTCGATGAGGCCATGGCCGTGGAAGATGGCGATGTGACCTTGGTGCCCAGGGGCTATCACCCTTGCGCCACCTGCCATGGTTATGATTTGTACTATCTTAATGTCATGGCTGGGCCCCGGCGGACCTGGAAATTCCACAACGCCAAGGAACACGAATGGCTGCTGAAGGCTTAGCGCGCTTCCCGGTGAAGTATTTTCACTTCGCCGAAAAGGAATCGCGCCAATTCAATATTCTGGAGCATGTCCTTGTCGACGAAGTCGTACAACTTCGTCGGGACATGCTATGACCCCCCGGCCCGCAGCCTTTATATTTATCTTCATAACCGTGGCGCTCGACATGCTGGCGCTTGGCATCATCATACCGGTGCTGCCCAAACTCATTGAAAGTTTTGTCGGCGGCAACACCGTGAAGGCCGCCGAAATGGTGGGCATCTTTGGCACCGCTTGGGCCATCATGCAGTTTCTGTTTTCACCTGCCATGGGTTCGCTCTCCGACCGTTTCGGCCGAAGACCCATTGTGTTGTTGTCTAACTTGGGATTGGGGCTCGATTATATTCTGATGGCCATGGCGCCTGCCCTCTCATGGCTGTTCGTGGGGCGCATTATTTCCGGCATTACCGCGGCCAGCGTTTCAACCGCTGGCGCCTACATCGCCGATGTGAGTCCGCCCGATAAACGCGCCCAGAACTTCGGCATGTTGGGAGTAGCCTTCGGCATTGGCTTTATTCTGGGTCCGGCGCTGGGCGGCATTCTCGGCAGCTACAATGTTCACTATCCCTTCTGGGCCGCAGCCGCCATGAGCCTGCTGAATTTTGCCTATGGTCTTTTTGTTCTGCCGGAATCCCTGAAACCGGAAAACCGCAGCCCCTTTTCATGGGCCAAGGCTAATCCCCTGGGCTCGGTGAAGCTGCTGGTCAGCCACCATGAACTCTGGGGCTTGGGCCTTGTGACCTTCCTTTCGCAACTGGCCCACACCTCGCTGCCTTCGATCTATGTTTTGTACGCGGGTTACCGCTATGGCTGGGGACCGGATCAGGTAGGGTTTCTTCTGGCCGGTGTCGGTGTGGCCTCCATGGTGGTGCAGGGCGGCCTCGTACGTCCTATCATCAGTCGCATCGGCGAACGTCCCGCCCTTTTATTGGGGCTCATTTGCGCCAGCCTCGGCATGACCTGGTACGGCACCGCATGGATAGGAGTGCTGACCTGGATCGGCGTTCCCATCGCCGCCTTCTGGGGACTGTTCAATGCCACCAGCCAATCGGTGATGTCACAACGGGTATCAGCCTCCGAGCAGGGTCAATTGCAAGGTGCTCTTTCCAGTGTGACGGCCTTCGCCGGCATCATTGGCCCTATATTTTTTGCCAATGTCTTCGCCCGTTCGATTGATCCGGCCTACGGATTCGACCTGCCGGGGCTAGGCTTCTGGCTGGCCGGGACCCTTCTGCTGGCAGCCTTCCTGCTGGCCGGTTTTCTCACCAGACAAACTCGTCCAGAAAATAATCCGCCTGCGGATGAAGTGTTGCAGGATTAAGCCCTTCCGAAACGCCGGTCATCACCTGAAGTGTGGCAAGCCCAACCCCGCGCCCGCCCGCCACATCATGTTCGGCGCTGTCGCCGATGCACAGAACATTGCGAGGGCTTCCGATAACCTTCAGCGCATGGGTATAAACTTCCGCATAGGGCTTCCCGACCCACTGCACCTGGCCTCCCATCTCTTCATAGAGTGCGGCAATGGCACCGGGTGCGGGCTGCAAACCCTGTTTCGTCAGCATCAGATTGTCGGGATTGCAGCAGATCGCCGGAAGCGACGTATCGGAGAAAAAATCCTTGTATTGCGCCATCGTCGTATTGGGGGCGTCTGATCCCAGAATAACAATGATGTCGGCCTGCGCCACATTGCTCACAAAGGGAACACCTTCAAAGCCATAATCCTCACGGGCCTTGCCGATGAGAAAGGCCTTCTTCTTGCCAAGCATGTGATAGGCCACTTCGCCAGAACTTATGACGTTGATAAAATAATTGCGCGGCACGCCGAGGCGCAGCAGACGCTCGCGATTGGCAAGGCTGCGCTTTCCCGAATTCGTCATCACGCCAACAGGGACTTTCAGGCGGTGAAGATTTTCCAGAACCTCAAGGGTGCCGGGATAAAGCTTCTCGCCATCATGAATCACGCCGAACTGGTCGATCAGCATGCCGTCAAAGCGCGAGGCGATTTCCGAGAGCCGTTTAATGTGCATGGCCAATGCCCCGCCACGCCAGTCGCGCCGTCCCCATGGCCGCATGCTCGCTTGCCGATGGCTTTGCCGCAACACCCAAAGCTTTCAATCTGATCCTGGTCCACGGCTCATTGGCCGCACCTCCGCCAACGCTGCGAATGCTTTTGAGCGGTGTGGCACCCAATTCCGCCAGACGCCGGTAGCCCTGCTGTTCCACATGCGCGATGCCTTCCAGCACAGCCTGAAAGAAAACACGATCATCACTGGGGCGTGGCGTCAGGCGTGGCGCAAAATTGGGATCGGCGATGGGAAAGCGTTCACCCGCTTGCGTCAGCGGATAATAGTCCAGGCCCGTTGGCACATTGGGATCAATCAAATTGGTGAGCCTGGCAATGTCTTCGCCTGAAAAATATTTCCGCAACACCCCGCCTCCACTGTTGGAAGCTCCGCCCGCCAGCCACTGGTCGCCAATCCTGTGGCTGTAAATCCCATATTCCGGAGAAAACACTGGACGGTCAGAAAGAAGCTTCAAGGTCAATGTTGTGCCAAGGGACGTGACACCATCGCCAGGATCAGACGCACCGCTCGCCAGGAATGCCGCACAGCCATCGGTCGTGCCGGCAACGATTGCTGCGGTTCTGGAAAGGCCGAACTCGTCGGCAATGCCCGGCAGAATTGTCCCAGTTGCCGTGCCCGCAGGAACAACTTTCGGAAACAGGCCAGCATCAAATCCAGTCCCAGCAATCCATGACGGCCAAACCCGGGCAACCGGATCATAACCCGATTTCAACGCATTGTTTTCATCACTCACATCATAGCGGCCGGAGAACTTTCCTGCGAGCCAATCCGCTTGATGCAGGATGCGTGCTGCACCTTTCTGCATGGAAAGGGCACGGGCAAGCGGCGATGAACCACCGCGCGCCGCTGTTTCCATCGGTGCGACTGCCAAAACTTTGTCCACATCGGCGCGCTCGGCAAGGTCGTTATACATGGAGGCCAGACCCAGCGGTTCTCCGCCTTTGTCAACTGCCAGGATGGTGCCCGAGGTTCCGTCAATGGCAAGCGCCAAAACATTCAGGGCCTTGAGATCAAGCAAGGCTAAGGCCTGTTCAACCGCCTGCCACCAAATTTTCGGGTCCTGCAAACTGCGCCCACTATTTTGGATCGGCGCTACAATCGGAGCTTTCGACATCCCCGCAAGTGTACCGTTACGATCAGACGCTACGATACGCACCCCCGACGTGCCGATATCAATGCCAAGAACGACTTCAGTCATAGTGAATGCTGCCGCACCGGTTGGCCCTCATCCGGCCGTTGGCCACCTTCTCTCATGCCAAGAGGCACGGGAGAAGGCGATAATCTCAAACAGTATTGCCTTCTCCCGTTCGAAGAATGGGAGAAGGTGCCCGATAGGGCGGATGAGGGCTTCTTAAGCCGCATCATGGAACCGCGCATCGGCCTGATCAAGGCGTTTGCGAATTTGCGTTACAATTAGTGAATCATCAGGCACGCAGTTGTCATAGGTCAAATACTCTCCAGCCTTTACCGGCTTGATCACCCTGGCCTGTTCGGCAAGCCCCAGAGGCACCGCATTGCTCGCCCTCGCCTGCTCAGCCGTCATGGCCCAGGCGCGATATTCCGTTTCACCAATCTTGCCCAATACCTCTCCAGCCTTGAGATCGCGCTTGGCAACTGTGATTGCTTCCGCCACCGGGTGATCAAGCGGGGCCATATCAGCACGGCCATGCAAAACTGCTTTCGCCGCAGAGAGCGGAACTTCAAGGCTGGTCAGATGGTAGGGCCGCATGATGGAAAAGAACGGACCCTTGCCAACTTTCAAATCAACCATGCGCTCCAGCACGCGCGGATGATCGGTTTCCACGATGCAGAACACGCCGGGCGCCACACCTTTGCCGATGGAATAATCCACGCAACCGGATTTTGACAAAATACCGCCATGGGACTTTGGCACAAGAACCGAAGCCAGTTCCTCGCGCGTCGCTGCTGGCCCATGCATGCCCGGAACATCGGGCACCAGCCCGGTGCAATTGGCAATCGCCACCATTTCAATCATCGTCTTGGAGCCATCAACAAATTCAACCAGCATGCACGCATTCATATTGCGTTGCTGCGCTTCAGCTTCATATTCCTTTGGCACGGCGTCAAATTTCAACGGATTGTTTTTACCCTTGCCTGCACAAACAATTTTCAAACCGAGCGATTGCGCAAAGCCGATGAGTTCAAGGGCACAGGCCGGTTCATCGCCCATGGCACCTGTATAGACAACACCCGCGCTCATCGCTTGCGCCTTGAGATGGCGGCCAATGGTGATGTCAGCTTCCACATTCAGCATGACGACATGCTTGCCATTGTGAATGGCATCAAGGGCAAGCGTGGTTCCCGTGTTGGGATTGCCCGTGGCGTCAATCACCACATCAATGTGGCCCGCCGCAACCAGGGCACTGAGATCATCGGTAATTGCAAGCTGTCCGCGTCCGATCGCACGATCAATATCCGCCGCTGTCTTGGCGACGACAATCTTCTCACG
>CAZAMS010000289.1:0-6869 GCA_964486305.1 uncultured Aestuariivirga sp. | reverse complement strand
CAATGGCCACCATTTCAATCATCGTCTTGGAGCCATCGACGAATTCAACCAGCATGCGGGCGTTCATGTTGCGGGCCCGCGCTTCCGCTTCATACTCCTTGGGCACCGCGTCAAACTTGAGCGGATTGTTCTTGCCCTTTCCGGCGCAAACAATTTTCAAACCAAGCGATTGCGCAAAGCCGATGAGTTCAAGCGTACAGGCCGGTTCATCGCCCATCGCCCCTGTATAGACAACACCTGCGCTCTGGGCTTGCGCCTTGAGATGGCGGCCAATGGTGATGTCGGCTTCCACATTCAGCATCACCACATGCTTGCCATGGTGAATGGCATCAAGGGCAAGTGTGGTTCCGGTATTGGGATTGCCCGTGGCATCAATCACCACATCGATGCGGCCCGCCGCAACAAGACTTCCGAGATCATCAGTAATCGCAAGCTGCCCGCGCCCGATGGCGCGGTCAATATCCGCCGCTGTTTTGGCGATGACAATATTTTCTCGTGCGTGCCCTGCAAGAAGAGCCGCATCAATGGCTCTGGACGGATTGACTTCCGAGATGGCCCCCAGCCGCAAACCCGGCATGAGCGCCAGTTGCACCACGATGTCAGTTCCCATTTGTCCCGCACCTGCCAAGCCAATGGTCACGGCCCTTCCCGATTCAGCCCGCGCCTTCAGTTCATTCACCAGGGCTGAAACATTGGCAATCATGACTTGCCCTTCTTCTTGCTCTTTGTCGGGATAAAACGTGGCGCGAGAACGGTTGAGGTTTCACCTCTGGCCAAATCTTCCGGCTGCTTGCCATAGGTTTTGAAGCGCCTGAGCACGCTCACCATCTGCGCCTCATCCAGAAGAATGGGCTTGCCAGCGAGACACGCGGCCCAATACTGGTGGCACAACGATTCAATTTCTCCAGCCAGCCACAGAGCCTTGGACAGGCTGGGCCCGAAACAAATCTGGCCATGATTGGCAAGGAGGCATGCGGTGCGCCCTTCTAGCGCCTTGAGCATCGTATCAGACAGTTCCTGCGTTCCAAATTCCGCATAGTCAGAGACGCGAAGACTGGTGCCGCCGGTCACGCCAATCATGTAATGAAACGCCGGCACCTCCCGGCGCAGGCAGGCAAGGGCCGTTGAATAAGTTGAATGCACATGCACGATGGCCTTGGCTTCAGGGCGCGCCCGGAAAATATCCATATGCATGCGCCATTCGGTTGAGGGCAGATAGTCGCCGCGATAATTGCCATCGAGATCCATTTCGATGACATGGCCGGGTTTCATCTTGTCGTAAACAATTCCCGACGCGGTAATGAGAAACCCCTCATCGCTGCGCACACTCACATTGCCGGAGGTTCCCTGGTTAATTCCCTCCGCATTCATTTTCAGGCAGGTCTCTATGACCTCGCGGCGCAGGTCGAGATACTTCAGCTTTTTCATTTCACTTCCGGTTGTGAAGGATTGACTTCGAGGCATTCATTTTACAGTGTCATGGGCATCATAGGAAAGCCGAAATGGATTTACAATTACCGCGCGGAATTGCCGTTGTTGATGCCGGAAAGACCAATACCAAAATTGTCCTGTTTGGGCCCGACGGCAGGCTCGTGGCCGAGCGCAAGGCTGCAAGCCTTAACCATGAGGGCCAGCCCTATCGCAGCATTGATCCCGCGCCCCTGATCATCCTGTGCCAAAGCGCATTGCCCGAACTGGACGCGATATTACCCATAGATATCGTAGTTCCCTGCGCCCATGGAGCAGCGCTCGCCTGCCTGGCGGAAGATGGCTCGATTGCCTTGCCGGTCATGGATTACACCTCCGAACCGCCACCGGAAATCATTGCGGGCTACCGCCGGATTGAACCGCCCTTTGAAGAGGTTTTTGGCCCGCTGCTCCCCATGGCGCTCACCCATGGCCTGCAGCTCTATTGGCAGCAACAGGCATTCGCTCATGAATTTGCGCGTATCAAAACCATTGTGCCGTGGATTCAATACGTGGCATTTTGCTTGAGCGGAAAACTGGTGACGGAAATTTCCAGCATGGCCTGCCAATCCCATCTCATGGATATTCGAGATGGCGGTCCTTCATCATTGGTGAAACGCATGGGATGGGAGTCCCTGTTTCCGCCTCTGGCAAAAGCCTGGCAAACCATCGGAACACTGCACAGTGAATTCATGGGTCGGAATTTTCGCGGGGCCGGCAAGGTGTTGGCGGGAGTCCATGACTCAAATGCAAATTACTTGCGCTATCTCGCCGGCGGCCAGAAAAAATTCACCCTGCTCTCCACTGGAACCTGGATTATTGGTTTCGATACGGAAGCCAAGCTCGAATCCCTCATTCAGGAAAAGGATACGGTTTCCAACACCGATGTTTTTGGCAACCAGGTGGCCTGTTGCCGTTTTTTCGGTGGCCGCGAATTTGAAGTCTTGAGCGAAGGAGCCCCGGGCGAGGCCGCAACCATGGCAGCGGTTCAGCACGTCATCAATCAACAGACCTATGCCTGCCCGAGTTTCACCGATGGCGGTGGGCCTATGCCCCACAGCGGAGGAAAAGGAGAAGTAATTGGTGAAAAACCAGTCTCCGCCGAACAGCGGGCATCCCTTGCCTCACTCTACTGCGCCCTCATGGTTTCAGAATCCCTGACCGCCCTCAACTCACGTCATGACATTATTGTGGATGGGCCATTTTCAAAGAACCTGGTTTTTCTGCAAGTGCTTGCCCAGTTGCGAGAAGGGCAAAGAGTTTTGGCGTCCGATCTCAGGGATGGAACAACTGCAGGTGCGGCCTGCCTTGCCCTTATGCCGGATGGAATCCTGCCCGATGTGCCGCTTTCGCTCACCACAATTGCGTCGCAAAATCTCAGCAACCTGGCCGAATACCAAACGAAGTGGCAAAAACTGGCCCATGAAAATTCTCAATAGCATTTGTCTCTTTACGGTTTTTCTCGCAGGCACCGCACCCGCCAATGCCTTTGACTGCGCCAAGTCCACAACGAAGGTTGAAAAGGCTATTTGCTCCGACCGCGATTTGGGCGCCGCTGATACGGAAATGGCAAACGCCTATGCAGCGGCGCGCGAAGCTTCCCGCCCTTCGGAAAGGAAAATGCTGGCACTTTCCCAGCGACGTTGGATTGAGCGGCGCGAAAATTACTGCGGCTTTGAGGAAGGGGGGGTTCTGGCCGCGTGCATCACCAAGGAAACCCATACGCGAAGACTGCTGCTGCAAGGCGCCCCGGAAAGTGGTCCCGGCGCTTCATCTCCGCTGATTCCAGTTTTCCTTCAGCAGCGCGGCGATGCAAAGCATTACGATCTCGATTACGCCCTTGTCCGCTTCGCCAATCCGCAAAACGCCGGGGAAAAACTGTTTAACCTGCAATCGGAAAAAATCCTGGCCGAAGCGCCACGTGGGACCCATGACCAGGAACTCCTGGAAGGGCAGATGCTTTCCCACGAGGAAAACTTTGCCATTTCCTTTGCTTCGCCGGACCTTCTCTCCGTGGCCGACAGGTTTCATGCCTACGAGGGCGCAGCTCACGGCAATGGAGGCGTGACCAACATCAACATCGATATGCGCAGCGGCACGGAAATCAGGACCACCGATGTGTTTGCGGGCGAAGCCATCAATTCCCTCACCCTTGATTGCCGCGAGCAAATCCTGACGCGCAAACAGGAAAAATATGGCGCTGAAAAATATGTGCCCGAAAAAGATGGGAGTTATCAGGAGAGCACCATTGCCGAGCACATCAATGATTTCCGGCGCTGGACAATTTCGGCCGGCAAAGCAATTGTCACTTTCGATTCCTATGCCATAGGGGCCTATGCCGAAGGCCCCTATGAATGCGAATTTGATATGCCGAAGCTGAAGACCCTCGCAAAACCCGATGCACCATTGCCTTAAGGAGACAACGCATGCTCGATCACATTGGTTTTTCCGTGAGCAATATGAAGAAATCGAGGGCCTTCTAGGAAAGCGCCCTGAAGCCCTTAGGCGTCCAGGTGCTCCTGGAAGTTACGCCGGAAATGACAGGCACCGATGAAAGCCATCTGGGTTTCGGCGATAACCATCCTTTCTTCTGGACTGGAAGTGCTGAAAAGCCATCGCCCGGCATGCATGTGGCCTTCCTGGCCCAGAGCCGGAAAATAGTGGATGAATTTTACGCCGCAGCCATTGCCGCTGGTGGAAAAGATAATGGCAAGCCGGGCATGAGACCGCACTATCATGAAAATTATTATGGTGCCTTCGTGTTCGATCCCGATGGCAACAATATTGAAGCAGTTTGCCACAAGCCGGACTAACGAGGTTAACGAAACAGCAACAATCGAAGTGCACACTGCCTGCAATGTAAAAGGTGTACCCATGCGTAGCGAAACCCACTCCCAAAATGAATTTCCCGTTTTCACGCTGACCTGCCCCGGCAACGATTGTGCCGACGAGAGGGTTCACGACATTCAGCTCCGCGGCAATCTGCCCCTGATGATCGGCAGTGATGTTCTGGCTGAAATCACCCACGCGGACCTGCTCGAAAGCTGGGAAACCGCTGTTTCCCTTCCCCTCAAGGATCTCAATGCCATGACCGCCTTGGCTGGCCGGCGCCTGAGCGAAATGCTGGAAGAAAATCTTGGCGCGGAAGACCTGACCGAACTCGTCTCCGACGCCGCCGTCCTCTTTCTTCTGGCCATGCGCCGTTTTGGGGTTTCGGAGGCAAACCGGATTCCTGCCTGCACCGTGAAGTGGAATGGACAGGAAGCAGCTGAAAGCGTTCAAATGCTGGCATGAAAACCAGCAACCCCAACGCAGCACCTCCCGTTTCCGCCCCCGACTATGGCCGCTCGCTCAGAGGCTTGGGTTTCAACCTGATCGTCAGGGATGTGCCCCGCGCCGTGAAGTTTGCCGTTGATGTGCTCGGTGCCACAACTTTTTTCGCCAATGACAGCTTTGCCGCCATGAAACTGAACGGCGGCGACTTCATGTTCCACGCCGATCACAGCTATAAAGGCAATCCACTCTCAGGCATCGTGAAGGGCGTTGAGGCACGCGGCGTTGGTGTTGAACTGCGGATTTATGGCTGCGACCCCGATGTGGCCGAAGCCAACGCCAAGGCTGGCGGCTGGACGGTGCTTTCAGGTGCTCTCGACAAGCCCCACGGGCTTCGTGAATGCATGATCATTGACGACGAGGGCTTTGTCTGGATTCCCTCGGTGCATTTGAAGTATACTCCGTTCACGCCATAAGCCGAAATTCTTGGGGTGAGATGACGCGAAAGTTGTCGGAGACCGAATCGGCATAGTCTCGCCAGTTCGCCGGAACCTTTTGGCGCAGGAAGCCGAGCGTCGCATCGGCGAATTGGGCGCAAGTGGCATAGCATTTGTTGTGGGTGACGTGGGTGTGCATGAGGCCCCAGAGCCGCTCGATGGGGTTCAAATGCGGGCAGTATGGCGGGAGAAAATGCAGCTTGATGCGACAACCCCGCCGGGCCAGCCAGTCCTGCACGAGCCTTGCGTGATGATAGCGCGCATTGTCCAGATAGACATGGATGAGCGCCAGTAGCGGATAGTGCCTTTCGATCGATTGCAGCAGCTTGATCGTCGAGATCGCGTCGACGGTTTCAACCTCGATCATCCGGGTCTGCCCGGTCTCCAGATCGATGGCACCGTGAATGTTGATGCGCTGGCGGCCGCTCGTCTCCCCGGACTTGATCCGGGGATCGATGGCGAGCTTCTTGCAGTCCGGGGCCCAGCAGCCGGAAGGCCGCGCTGCATGGGTCGGATGCACCGCATCCACGAACAGCACGGCCTCGTTGCCGGGCAGGGAATTCAACAGCCCTTCATAGCTCTCGATGAAATCGCGCTGCTTCTTCTCGTCGAGCTTGCGCGGGATGACCTCGGGCTTGTGATATGCCAGGCCAAGGCGGTTCAACAGCGCGATCAGACCCGAGCGGCCTTCGTAGGAAAGGCCGAATTCCGTCGCGACCCAGGCACCGATCTGGCGCGTCGAACGCGGCAATGCCGCTGCGACCCAGGCCTTCAGCTTCTCTTGTTGCCCGCCGCTCATCCGGCAAGCGCTGCCGCCCGCCTCGAAATGCAGCAGTCCGTCAAAGCCGTCTTGCAAAAACAGGCCATGCCACTTGCGAATGGTATCGTCATCCAGAAACAGGGCAACCGCGACCTTCTCGCAACTCCAGCCAGCGTCGAGAAGCACCAGCGCATTGGCCCGCCGCGCCAACCGATGCGTCGCCGAGCCGTCCCGCGCCAAGGCGGTCAGGTCGGCACGGTCCTCAGGTGACAAAAATCCGCCGCGAATCATGCCCCCGACAAGAATCGCAAAATCGCCCAAGGGCAAGAAATTTTTCGGGCTTTCAATGACTCAAAGTATAGCATATTTATACGCCTCTGGCACCAAGAGGTCCGAATCTTGCCGTGATCCGGTTAACCAATCCGTCCCGCACCATGCGGTAGCTGTCGAGAATTTGTTCACGGCTGCCGGAAGTGGCGGAAGGGTCCATGGTGGGCCAGTATTCGGTCTCAATCGCCATGGTGCGGGTGAGTTCCAGGGCCCAGTGATGGGCTTCCGGTGAAAGCGAGATGGCGAGATCAAAACTGGAGTCTTCCAGATCGGCAAAATTGTGCGGGCGATGCTTGCCAAGGTCAATGCCGATTTCATCAAGCACGGTTGCAATGAAGGGATCCGCCTCTCCGGGCCGCACCCCGGCCGAGGCTACATAAACCTTGTGCCCATAGAAATGTTTCATGATGGCGGCAGCCATGGGCGAGCGGATAACATTTTGCGTACAGGCAAAGAGAACGGCATTTGGGAGATCCCCCGGCACAGGCAAATCCTAGCGCGCTTCCCGGCGAAATGTAATCATTTCGCCGAAAAGGAATCGC
>CAZAMS010000288.1:0-7084 GCA_964486305.1 uncultured Aestuariivirga sp. | reverse complement strand
CCAGAGCAATTTCTTGCCAGACTTCGCCATCTTGCTTTCGAGGATATTGGCAATTGCCGTGACATTGGCGTTGAACTCCTTCAGCGACTTGCCCTCCGGCGCGATGTCCAAATCATGGAAGGTGAAATAATCAATGCCGAGAAGTCTGAGTGTTTCAAACATCACGTCGGCTTTCGTGGCCGCGGCCGCCATGGGGTCGCCCATATGATGCCAGGGCCGGTTGAATGTCTCGCCGCCAAAAGGATCGGTGCCCGGCCAGCACAACGTGTGCCAGTAGCACACCGCAAAGCGCAGATGCTCCGCCATGGTTTTCCCCAGAACCTTCTGTTTCGGATTGTACCAGCGGTAAGCCAGGGCGTTCTTGGAGTCCGGTCCCTCATACTTGATGGGGTCCGTGATGGAATAGAACTTTGTCATGAGCGGTTGATCTCCCTGGTCGCTGAATAGAGTTTGGCGTAGCGGTGATAGGTATCTTCATAAGCGGCGTGCAGCTTTGCATTTGGCGAAATTGTTTTGGCGGTTTTGGGGGCCTTGCATACGGAAGCAACCGATGCACCCGTTGCCGCAATGAGGCCAAGCCTTGCCGCCCCGAAGGCTCCGCCGAAGTCACCATCGGCCGGAACATCGACGGGGATGTTAAGAACGGTGGAAATGATCTTGAGCCATAGTTCCGAGCGTGAGCCGCCGCCAACAGCGGTTACTCGGTCTATGCTTGTGCCCGCAGCCTTCAGGACTTCAAGGCAATCCCGGAAAGCAAAGGCAACGCCATCGAGCACCGCATGGGTCAGGACATTTGAATCAGTTTCATGGCCAAGCCCCATCAGAATTCCCCGCGCCTGGGCATCGGCCACCGGCGTGCGCTCACCGGAGAGATAGGGCAGGAACAATGCCGATGATGGGCCGCTTATTTTGTCGCCCAATTTTTGTGTGAGCTTAGGTGCCGGAGTTTTCAACAAGCTGGCCAGCCATTCCAGACTGGCTGTGGCCGAGAGAATGACACCCATCTGATGCCAGGTATCGGGCACCGCGTGGCAGAAGGCATGCACCGCGCCTTTGGTGTTGGGGCAGAATTTGTCGTTGGAAACAAACAGCACGCCCGATGTGCCAAGAGAAACAAATGCGGCACCGGGATTTACCGCGCCCATGCCGCAGGCCGACGCCGCGTTATCACCACCGCCACCCGCAACAAAAGGCAGCTTTGGCATGCCCCAGGCCTTGGCAACGGCCGGCGTAAGTCGGCCCGTTGCTTCCGAACCCTCATAAAGTTTTGGCATCTGCTCACGCCCCATGTCGGACGCTACCAGCAATTCATCCGACCATTGGCGTTTCGCCACGTCAAGCCAGAAGGTTCCCGCCGAGTCCGACATGTCCGAGGCATAATCCCCCGTCATGCACAGGCGCACATAATCCTTGGGCAGCAGAACCTTCGCAACCTTTTCAAAGGTCCTGGGTTCGTGTTTCTTCACCCACAGAAGCTTTGGCGCGGTGAAACCTGCCATGGCGATATTGCCGGTAATTTCACGCGATCGGGGCTCGCGCGTTTCAATCTCGACGCATTCGGTAAAGGAACGCGCATCATTCCACAGGATTGCGGGCCGCAATACCTTGTCCGATTTGTCAATCAGGGTCGCCCCGTGCTGCTGGCCCGAAAGCCCGATGCCTTCAACGGCGGCCACGGCTTTTGGCTTTGCTTTTTTCAAAAGGGCCACGACTATTCCCGTAGCCTTCCACCAATCGGCCGGTGCCTGTTCAGACCAACCCTCGTGCAGCCGTGATACTTTCAGGGGGGATGTCGCTGATGCGATGATTTTCTGCCTGTCATCGATCAACACACCTTTAACCGATGAGGTTCCAATATCAAGACCGAGATACATGATGGCTTTCTCTAAGGAAGATTGTCGCGAACGAAGATATCAATGCGGATGTGTTCCATCGCTTCGATGAGCGGACTCCTGTCAGCCTTGGCCATGAGAACCCGAACGGCGCTGCGCACCTCATGGCCCGCATTCTGGTTGATAATCACGTCGATGGTGCCGTCAACCAGGGCGCGGCGGGTATGATCGGTGAGTTCATGGGCGATGTAAGTGATTTGTTTTTGCCGACCGGCGTTTTCCAAGGCGGTGACGATGCCGCGCGCGCCCGCACCCACATTGTAGATGCCAATGAGATCGGGATGGTCGGCAAGCATTTGGGCGGTAACTTTTTCGACCCGTTGCCAGTCATCGCGTGATTCCAGAACGGGCAAAATAGTGAGATGCGGGAACTCATGCAGCATCACCTGCTCAAAGCCAAAGCGCCGCTCGATGTGATCCCTGAGCGACAGTGAACCCGCAATCAAGCCAACCTTGCCGTTCTTGTTGCCGAGGTAGCGCCCCATCAGGGTTGCAGCGGTCCGGCCCGCACTTGAATTATCAATGCCAGCGTAATGGGACCGTTTTGAACTCGGCACATCCGACACCAGTGTCACCACCGCAACACCACGCTCCACCAACCCGTTGATGGCCTCCCGCACCCGGGGGTGATCAAGGGCCACTACCGCGACGCCATCATAGATGTCGCCGATGCTGTCCAGTGTCGTAGCAAGTGTTGCTGCGTCGAACACATCAGTGAGGCGGAGATCAATGTGGACGCGCTCGGAAACCATGCGGGAGGCGTTGGCGCGAACCTCCTCGCCAAGCTCGATCATGAAGCTGTTGTTGCCTTCCGGCAGCACGAAACAGAAGCGGTATTCCTTGCCCTTTGCCAGGCGCGCGGCCAGACGGTCGGGTTGATAGTTCAAATGCCTGATGGCCTTTTCAACCCGTGAGGCGGTTTGCGGCCGCACCGCGGCACGGCCATTAAGGACCCGGTCAACGGTTGCAACGCTGAGACCTGCTTCAAGGGCCACATCTTCAATGGTAACTCTCGCCATGGCCCATATGGACTCCTGGCTGGAATTTTGTCAATTCCTGATAGGCGTCTATCAAATTTATTTCAGCACGTGATCAGCCTTGCTTGAATCGAAATTCCTTTATTTTCCTTCTCCCCAGCGGGGAGAAGGCGGGGCCCGCCGCGGAACGCGGTGGGAGGATGAGGGGGAACAGGTGATTCAATTGTAAGACCTGTTCCCCCTCACCTTCCCAACACTTACGTGTTGGGCCCCTTCCTCTCCCCCAAGGGGCGAGGAAAAGCAGAGGCCATCGCTGCTTGAGATGATCAGGCTCTAGCAGGGCGAAATGCCGTTGACGCCGAGATAGGCCGAGTAAAGCGAGGTGCAGCCGCAAATAAAGAGCCGGTTCAATTTTGCACCGCCGAAACACACATTGGCCACCAGTTCAGGAATGAGAATCTTGCCGATCAATGTGCCATCGGGAAGATAGCAATGAACCCCGTCGCCGGCGCTGGTCCAGATGCGCCCATCCCGGTCCACGCGAAAACCATCGAACAGTCCCGCCGTGCAATCGGCAAAGATTTTGGACTTGCCCAAGGCTTGCCCGCTGTCCTTTACGTCAAAGCGGCGGATGTGTTTGTTGCCATTCCGCTTGTGGGTGATGCCTGTATCGGCGATGTAGAGATATCTTTCGTCGGGCGAAAAGGCGAGACCATTTGGCTTGTCAAAATCAACGCAAACCAGGGCGACCTCTCCGCTCAGGGCATCGACCCGGTAAACATGATTGCCGCCAATTTCGCTTTCGCCTTGCTCGCCCTCGTAATCGATGAGATGGCCATAGGGCGGATCCGTAAACCAGATTGAGCCATCGGATTTTACCACCACATCATTGGGCGAATTGAAACGCTTTCCCTCAAAGCTGTCTGCAATGATGGTGATGGAGCCATTGTGCTCGGTGCGGGTCATGCGTCGCGCCCAATGCTCGCAAGTCACCAGGCGCCCCTCACTGTCAACCGTATTGCCATTTGAATAGTTTGATGGATTGCGGAAAACCGAAACCGACCCATCGGTTTCATCGTAACGCAGCATGCGGTTATTGGGAATGTCGGACCAGATCAAAAAACGCCCCGCCGCAAACCAGGCAGGCCCTTCCGACCAGCGTGCTCCCGTCCACAACCGCTCAACCCGCGCATGGCCAATGATGCATTCATTGAAGCGGGGATCGATAACTTCAAAACCAGTGCCTTCAACCGCGCCGTAATACATTTGCAACCCCTGCCTATATGATTGAAGACTTTGAGGGATTACCGATAACAAACTCCACTTCAAAGTGAAAGGGTATGCATAAATGGTGCATATTTCACCTTGAGCGCGAAGCTGAATGCTGGTTAGTGTTTTCACCAATGCTCAGCAGAACTGAAAGAATCCATGCCAAGCAAGCTCTTTGATCTGTCAGGGAAACGGGCGCTGATAACAGGCTCCAGCCAGGGCATTGGTTTGGGCCTGGCCGAAGGTTTGGCGGGTGCAGGGGCTGAAATCATCCTGAATGGCCGCGACAAGGCCAAACTCGAGAGCGCCATTGCCAGCTTGCGTGAGAAAGGTTTCAAGGTTCACGGGTTTGATTTTGACGTAACCTCGCAGGAGAGCGTCGCCGCCGCCATTTCCAAAATTGAAACGGGTATTGGTCCTATAGAAATTCTCTTTAACAATGCCGGGATGCAATTCAGAACCCCTCTGGAAGATTTTCCGCCGGAAAAATTCCGCGACCTCATGCGGGTGAATGTGGAAAGTGCGTTTCTTGTGGGACAGGCCGTGGCCCGCCAAATGATCAAGCGCGGTCGTGGCAAAATCATCAATGTCTGTTCCGTGCAAAGTGAACTCGGCCGCCCGGGCATTGCGCCCTACACCGCCACCAAGGGTGCCATGAAAATGCTGACCAAAGGCATGTGCGCCGACTGGGCGAAGTATGGCATTCAGGTCAATGCCATTGGCCCTGGCTATTTCAGAACGCCGCTCAATCAGGCCCTGGTGGATAGTCCGGAATTTTCGTCCTGGCTGGAAAAACGCACCCCTGCCGGGCGCTGGGGGGAGGTTGGTGAACTCGTGGGTGCCGCCATATTCCTGGCCAGCGATGCGTCCTCGTTTGTCAATGGCCACATCCTCTATGTCGATGGCGGCATTACTTCGGTGCTCTGACATGTTTAAATGTGCCGTCATTGTCATGGGGGTCACGAGTTGCGGCAAGACCAGTGTGGGCGAGGGGCTGGCTGCGGAATTGCACTGCCCTTTCGTTGAGGGAGACAGGCTTCATCCCGCTTCCAACATTGCAAAAATGTCGGCGGGAACACCTCTCGATGATGCGGACCGCTGGCCCTGGCTGGAAATCATCGTCAAGGCCATGAAAGCAGAATGCGACAAGGGACACGGCGTTGTTGCTTCCTGTTCCGCCCTGAAGAAAGCTTACCGGCAAAAGCTTGCCGAAGCCGCAGGACGGTCAATCACCTTCATTTTTCTGCATGGCAGCCGCGATTTGCTGGCGGCCCGCATGGCAATGCGCAAGGGCCACTTCATGCCTATATCCCTATTGGACAGCCAGCTTGCGACCATTGAAATTCCAGGACCCGACGAGAAGGCTCTTGATCTCGATGTGATCCTGCCGGTTGACGAGCTGGTCAGGCGTTCAAAAGCCTATCTGACCAATGCAAATTACAGTGAGGAAGTTAATCATGTCGCAAGCTGAAATCGGCCTTATCGGCCTGGGCATTATGGGTTCGAACCTTGCCCTCAATATTGCTGAAAAGGGCAATCGCATCGCGGTGTTCAACCGCACGCCCGAGCGAACCGATGCTTTCATGGCGCAGGCCGGAGATTTGAAAGCCAATCTCGTTCCCGACAAAACCATGGAAGAATTCATTGCCAGTATTCGCCCGCCGCGCCCCGTGATCATCATGGTGAAGGCGGGTGAGCCGGTTGATCAGCAGATCGCCGCGCTGAAAAAACTCATGGCAAAGGATGACATCATCATTGACGCGGGCAACGCCAATTTCAGGGATACCATGCGCCGCTTCCAGGAGCTTGAGGGCAGCGGGCTCACCTTCATCGGCATGGGCGTCTCGGGCGGCGAAGAGGGCGCCCGTCATGGTCCTTCCATCATGGTAGGGGGAACGCCAGCGTCCTATGCGCGGGTTGAAAAAGTCCTCACCGCCATTGCTGCAAAATTCAAGGGCGAACCCTGCTGTGCCTGGCTTGGCCCCAATGGGGCAGGTCATTTCGTCAAAACCATCCACAACGGCATCGAATACGCCGACATGCAGATGATTGCCGAAATCTATGGCGTGTTGCGTGATGGATTGGGGATGGCACCCAAAGCCATCGGCGAAGTGTTTGGCAAATGGAACAGAGGCAGGCTGAATTCCTATCTCATCGAAATCACTGCTGCTGTGCTTGCAGCAAATGATCCCAAGGCCGGCAAGCCCATGGTCGACATGATTGTCGATTCCGCTGGCCAGAAGGGCACGGGCCGCTGGGCCGTGATTGAGGCGCAGATGATGGGCGTTCCGGCAACGGCCATTGAAGCTGCTGTTGCCGCGCGGAGCCTGTCGTCGATGCGGGCCGAGCGGGCCGCCGCTGCCAAGGCCTATGCAAAGGCCCGCGCGCATTCCCTCGGCGATCCCAATTCCTTGATTGACAAGTTGGAACTTGCTCTTTTTGCCGGAAAAATTGCGGCCTATGCCCAGGGCTTTGCAGTGCTTGAAGCGGCCTCAAAGGAATTTTCCTGGGCGCTCCCCATGGCCACCATCGCCCGCATCTGGCGCGCCGGCTGTATCATCCGCTCGCAATTCCTCGATACCATCGCCACGGCCTATGAACAGAACAAGGGCCTTACCAATCTTCTGGTTGCTCCTGATTTCGTCACCATGATGCAGGGCGCCACGCCAGCCCTCCGCCACATTGTTGCCCGTGGCGCACAGGAGGGCCTGCCGCTTCCGGCCCTTTCCTCAGCGCTTTCCTATTTCGATAGCTACCGCCAGCAACGCGGCACAGCCAATCTGATCCAGGCCCAGCGCGATTTCTTCGGCGCCCATGGCTTCAAGCGCCTGGATGCGGAAGGCGACTTCCACGGCCCCTGGGGCATCGGCGCTTAGCATTTTCTTTTGTCATCCCGGCGAACGCCGGGACCCAGACTTGCAATCAGCAAACAGGCCCAAAGCCTGG
>CAZAMS010000287.1:0-5557 GCA_964486305.1 uncultured Aestuariivirga sp. | reverse complement strand
CATCAGGGTCGGCACCGATCGAGCGTCCGGAAAAATTTGCTCAATCCAGGCCTCCCGCGGCAGAATGGACCGGTCATGAGCCGTCTCGAACCACTTTCCCGCGTTTTTACACAGCCTCGTTCCGCATCGGCCACTGTGGCCAACCCCGCTTCAATGCCGATGCCCCGCTTCAGCATGAGCCTGATAACCTCCTGCGCATCAGCCTCGCTGAGATTGACAGACACATAATCCGGCAGAATTTCCCAGCTCTGAAACACGCGCCGACGGGCAACAGCATCTGCCATAATGCCCTCGCGAGTGGAAATGCCAACCGGCACGCCCGGTACACTGGCACGGATGGCATGGAGTGCCGCTGCAATATCTTCTGCCGCGAAACTCTCAGCCCTTTTGGCGTTGCGCGGGTGGATGTGAAACTCGTTGGCGCCAACCGCCCGGCAGGCCGCCACATCGCGGGCCAATTCCTGCGGTGTTAACGGCACTGCATGGTTAAAATCTCGCCCGCGGGCACCATTGAGGCAGGCTTGCAGCATCGCGGCAAAGTTAAGATTGCCTCCCCCCGAGGTCAAGCGCCGCCAAAAGGGCCGATTAATCAGTGTGCGGCCCATCCAGGACTGTTTCTCATCACGCCCCTTGAATTTTGGGCCCATTTGGGTCATCTTAGCCTATACCCGGTCGGTAGCGCGCAAAGCGCTTGGCCGGGTCTAGTTTTTGACGCAATTGACCGAAATCTGGACGATATCTATGGAAAAAGTACCAATGACGCTGGAAGGCCACGCCAAGATGATGGATGAGATCAAGCATCTCAAAACCGTCGAGCGCCCCCGCATCATTCGTTTGATCGAAGAAGCGCGCGCCCATGGCGACCTCTCCGAGAATTCCGAATACCATGCCGCCAAAGAACAGCAGGGCTGGACCGAAGCGCGCGTTGGCGAGCTTGAGGACAAGATCAGCCGCGCCGAGATCATCGATATTACCAAGCTCTCCGGCGAAACGGTGAAGTTCGGTGCGAAAGTGACACTTGTAGACGAGGACAGCGACGACGAGTCGTCTTACCAGATCGTCGGCGAATTCGAAGCCGATGTGAAGAAGGGCAAGATTTCGATTTCATCGCCCATCGCCCGCGCCATCATCGGCAAGAAGAAGGGCGACAGCGTCGAGGTCAACACGCCCGGCGGCGGCAAGTCCTATGAAATTTTGAAGGTGAAGTGGGCTTAATTCAACTCTGTCATCCCGTCGAAAGACGCTATCGTATGCACACATCTTTGCTGCCATCCTTGCAATGATCAACGCGCTGAATTTGTTCTTTCTTTCGTCATCCCCGCGAAACTTCAGTTTCGCGGAGCCGGACGCCGGGACCCAGACTTGCAACCAGTGAGCATATTCAAAGTCTGGGTCCCGACTTTCGTCGGGATGACGGATTATTGTTTGGGATTATGAACTTACAATAAGTTTTGGCGTGAATTGAATGACAAAAGATGTGTGCATACGATAGCGTCGAAAGACGGGACCCAGACTTGATGCAAGCCACTCTCTCTAAAATTATCTCGCCATTCCGGCGCAAACCAGAACTTGGCTAAGTCTGGGTCCCGACGTACGTCGGGATGACAAAGGTTGGTTTGCGGCAAACGCTACGAAATCCACAAGGTGAAGTGGGCTTAAAAACCCACCTCACCCAATTTCATAACAATTGGTCACGACACGCGACCGAATACATCGCATCACTTCTGCGGAGTAGGCACCGTGGGATACCGGTTTTCCCCCTCGTTGTATTGCGAATTCAGCAGTGCCGACTGTTGCTCATATTCCTGGTCAAGTTTCTGGACATAGGCAGATTTGAATGCAGGCGCTGCTTGTAGTTCCTCCTTTGTCGCATTCAGGACCAATTTGGTGCTCGCCAGGTCCTCGGTGGGCTCCATCGTGAAGCGGTTGAGCGCAATCGCCACGTTTTTTTCGCCGATGCCGATAAAGCCGCCGACACCAACAACAACCGCTTCAATCTCGCCCGTAGGCTTGATGACAAGGTCGTTCACATCACCCACCGATTCATCGCTGGGTGAGTAGACACTGCCGCCAATAATCGCACTGGCAAGAAGTGTGCTCTTGTCCTGAAGTATGATTTGGCCGTCAAGGGGCTTTGGCGGGCTTTCTTTTGCTGTGGCATCTGGCGCTGCCGTCGCGTCTGGCAGCATCACCGCCGGCGGTTGACCTGCCGGATCGCTTGCTGGCGCATTCTGGGCCAGCACGCTAGCAGGCACTGAGGCTATGAAAAGCGCGAGTGCTGCGTAGGAAATAGTTCTAATCATGATTTTCTCCTTTCATGATTTTGATGAGGGCTGCCGTTCAGCCCAGGGACACCTCATAAAAATGCCAAATTCTCCACTCCGCCTGAACCGCACGAAGCTGGAGCAGGTGTGACGTAGTCCTAACGTTAACGTGGGCAGGTCGTTCCACGATTCAAGGAAAAATCACCCTGTAGGGCAAACTAAATTGCCAGTGCTTTTTTCACCGCCGCCGTAAGTTTTGGCCCCTTGGGCAGGGTTCGCGAAGAACACCAGTCGATAAAGCAGCCATCCCGGTCAAACAGGTATTTGTGAAAGTTCCACTTCGGCCTGCCTGCCGCTCCTGCCTTCTCGACCGCCCATTGATAGAGCGGATGGGCCGCGTCGCCCTTCACCACCAGCTTGTCGGTGAGCGGAAACGTCACTCCGTAATTGAGCTTGCAGAATGAGGCGATCTCATTGGCCGTGCCCGGCTCCTGGGCGCCGAAATCATTTGCCGGGACGCCGACAACGACAAGCCCCTTGTCCCTGTTGGCCAGCCACAATTCTTCAAGGGCCTCATACTGTGGAGTGTAACTGCATTCGGACGCGGTGTTGACCAGCAGCACAACTTTCCCCTTGAACTGTGAGAGCGGCATCGCCTTGCCATCAATGCCCCGAAGCGTGAAATCGTGGAGTGATTTGTCTGTCGCGGTCATACTGAATCCAATAGGTTCCAGAAACCGTATTTCATTTTTTGGAAACTAGCAAATGCCTCGCCCCAAACAGCACCAGTCCCGCAACTAGTCCCCGAACGCTGATCCCACGCCATAGAATGTCACGCCCGAGGCCGTCACCAGAAACGTGATCAGTTCGGCGGCTGGAATTGAACTGATCACGGACGGACTCAAAAGTCGATCATTGAAACCCAGGAGTCTGATTTGCTGATATCGAACTCTAGAAATCAAGCACGGCGTTATCGACGACCTCCTTCATGACGAAGAAGGTTCGCGTCTGCCGCACGCCCGGCAGGGCGATGAGTTGACTGCCGTGCAGCCGGTTGAAGTCAACCATGTCCCTGACCCTGATCTTCAGAAAATAATCGAAGTCGCCGGCTACCAGATGGCAATCCAAGATGAAAGGCAGTTTCGCAATAGCCGCCTCGAATTCGGCGAAGCTTTGCGGCGTCGACCGGTCCAAAACCACACCGACCATGACCAGGGCGCCGCGCCGCACCCGCTCGGGAGCCAGCATGGCACGGACGGCGCGGATGTAACCTTCCTCGAATAAGCGCTGAGTGCGGCGGTGGCAGGTTGCGGCGCTGACATCGACCAGTTTTGCAAGATCGGCATTGGCCAGCCTACCGTCGCGCTGCAGGTGCCGGAGAATCTTGAGGTCGATTTTGTCGAGCTCTTCGGTCATGAAAGAATCTTCCGTTTATCTACCTAATTATGCATCAGATTATGCATAAAATTCTCACATACGCAATGCACGGTAAACTATTGCATAATCTTTGAGAGCACATTCTGCAGGTCTGGGTGTAGATTCAGCCTCAACAATTCCGCTGCGAAAGGTGCTCACATGCTCAAGAAATTCCAACGTTACCCTCTCACCTTCGGTCCAACCCATATCGAGAAATTGTCACGTTTGACGGCGCATCTGGGCGGTGGCGTCGAGATATATGCCAAGCGCGAGGACTGCAATTCCGGACTAGCCTTCGGCGGCAACAAGCTGCGCAAACTCGAATACATCGTGCCGGATGCAATCGCGTCGGGTGCGGATACACTGGTCTCGATTGGCGGCGTGCAATCCAATCACACCCGCATGGTTGCGGCGACGGCGGCGAAGATCGGCATGAAATGCCGACTTGTGCAGGAAAGCTGGGTGCCGCATGAGGATGCCGTCTATGACCGTGTCGGCAACATTCTGCTGAGCCGCGTGATGGGAGCGGACGTGCGTCTGGTTGATGAAGGATTCGATATCGGCATCCGCAAGAGTTGGGAAGACGCGCTCGAAGACGTGAAAGCCAAGGGCGGCAAGCCCTATCCGATTCCGGCGGGCGCTTCAGTCCACAAGTTTGGCGGCCTTGGTTATGTAGGCTTCGCCGAAGAAGTGCGGAGCCAGGAAAATGAACTCGCCTTCAAATTCGATTTCATCATTGTCTGCACGGTGACGGGCTCGACCCACGCCGGCATGCTCGTCGGTTTCGCCAGGGATGGCCGTGAGCGCAAGGTGATCGGCATCGATGCTTCCTTTACGCCGGCCCAGACCAAGGCCCAGGTGTTGGACATTGCCCGCAATACGGCCAAACTCGTTGAACTTGGCAAGGAAATTTCCGAAGACGATGTGGTGCTGCTCGAAGACTATGCCTATCCCGTCTATGGCGTTCCCTCCCAGGAAACCAAGGACGCCATCCGCCTCTGCGCCCGCCTTGAGGGCATGATCACCGATCCGGTCTATGAGGGCAAATCCATGCAGGGCATGATCGACCTGGTGAAGAAGGGCTATTTTCCAAAGGGATCGAAGGTGCTCTACGCCCATCTCGGCGGCGTTCCCGCCATCAACGGCTACGCCTACGCCTTCCGCAACGGTTGACCGGGCCGCTCCGCGAAACCGCCACATCGCTCATTTCAGGGGAACTCCAGGTTCATATTTCGAAACCCGCATGATCATCGTGGTCTTCACGCTGTCCACATTGGGCGCCGCCGTCAGGGTCTTGATGATGAAGTCCTGCAGCTCCGCGAGATCGCTTCCCATGCAGCGCAAAATGAAATCCGCCTCCCCCGAAATGGCATAGGCCTCGCGCACCAGCGGCCATTCCGAGACCTTCGCTTCAAAGGCCCGAAGCTCCCCTTCGCTCTGGCTTTTGAGCCCCACCATGGCGAAGAGCTGGACATCAAACCCCAGCTTTTGCGCGTCCAGTAAAGCCCGGTAGCCCGCGATATAGCCCTTTTCCTCCAGCACCTGCACCCGCCTGAGGCACGGCGGCGGCGACAGGCCAATGCGCGAGGCCAGCTCCACATTGGTCAGGCGGCCGTCCCTCTGCAGCTCCCGCAGGATCTTCAAATCGGTTAAATCAAGAGTTGTTGCCCGTTTCATGGGTCATTTGTGCAACAATATTGCGTGAATCTGCAAGCGGTCTGTTAAGAAGCCCCTGTTGCGGTCTTGTTCTGGAGCGCAAAAGAGCTATGTTACTGGCTCATAGCAACCCGGAGCCCGAAAATGTCCGCCCGCCACGCCCGCGTCCTGATCCTCGGTTCAGGCCCTGCGGGTTATACTGCTGCAATTTACGCCGCCCG
>CAZAMS010000286.1:0-3458 GCA_964486305.1 uncultured Aestuariivirga sp. | reverse complement strand
TGCAGGAATGTCTTGGCATTCGCCTTGGCATAGTCGAAATCGGAATAACGCGCCTCTTCCGGAAAGGTGAAGCGCATCAGCCAGTCCAGCAAATCCTTGCCGGGGGCCGCGAGCATGCGAAGTTGAGGAAAATGAATATGGGCGTCAATGAATCCCGGCATGACGATGCAATCGTCATAGTCATCCGTGGGAGTTCCTTGAAAATTTCGTGGCAGCAGCGAGAGCGGCCCGTTCCACAAAATCGTCCCATCATCGCCAACGACAACTCCGCCCTTGCTTTCATGGGTGACATCATGATGTGTCTTGCCAAAGCTCAGGGTCTGTCCGCGAATGAGTTTCGTCATGGCACGACGCGATCCTCAATGCGAAACCGGAAAATGCGGCAGACCTGTTCCAGCGCCATGGCGAACTCATCTTCCTTGGAATGGTTCACCCGCTCGGCAAAACTCGCCAGAATTTGCTGCTTCGTGGCGCCTTTTACCGCAAAGATAAAGGGAAAATCAAACTTGGATTTGTAAAGGTCATTGAGATGGGTGAAGCGGGAAAACTCTTCCTTGCTTAACGTGCCAAGCCCTGCCTGCACCTGTTCGCGGGTGGAATCATCGGTAAGCTTGGCTTTCGCCGCCAGATCTGGATGCGCCCGGATCAATGCCAGTTGTGCCGTTTCCGACGCCGAAAGAACCACATCGCGAAAGGCGTTGATCATCGCTTCCCGCGATTTGAATGGCCTGACACCAGCCGCGTTGCGCGCCACCCAGGGCGAATGCTCCGCCACATCGCCAAATGCTTTTTCAAATTCGGCGGCCTTCAACGCGTTCACCTGTTCGAGCGTTTTCATTGTGTATTTATCCAAGCACCCAGCTTCGCCCGCTCTTCCGCCACCATCCTCGTTTTGTTGCCCAACGGCATGGCTTTGTTCTTCACCGATTGGGTTTCGATCTGCTGCGCATAGCGCTTCAACTCGTCCAACGTTTCCAGGGCAATTCCTTTTGGCGCCTTCTTCATTGTGGCATCGGTTGGCGTTTGCGCATGGCAGGAACTGCACCGCGCCTTTACGATTGTGAGCGCCTCCTCATCCGTCACCGTACCGGAATAAGCCGGCGTTGCAGCCGGTTCGGTAAACCAGAGCGCGGCAGCCAGCGCACCGCTGATCAACGGAATGGTCCAGGCGATTTCGGCAATGGGGTCACCCACCTCAAGGCGCACGAGAAAATGGCGCAGCGTTGCCCCGCCCACGACTATCAGGCCAACCAGTATCCAGGCCTGCGCATGATCGGTGATCATCGGATAATGGTTGCTGAGCATCATCAGGAGAACCGGCAGCGTAAGATAGGTGTTGTGCAGCGAGCGCTGCTTGCCCGTGGCGCCAAAGCTCTGGTCAGGAACTTCTCCGCGCAACAGAGCTTTCGTGGATTTCCGCTGGTTCGGAATGATCACCAGAAAAACATTGGCGGCCATGATCGTGCCAACAAAGGCACCGACATGAATCAGCGCACCCCGCCCCGAAAACACATGGGTAAAGCCGTAAGCCGCAAGCAGAATGAGCGCTGCAACACACAAGGCAAGAAGCTCTGGCTTTTCCACAAGTGGGGAGCGGCACATCAGGTCATAGATGATCCAGCCCGCGATGAGGCTTGCAATGGATATTCCAATGGCCTGCCATTGCGTCAGTACAAGCACGTCCTGGGATATCAAATAGGTGCTGGCGTTGAGGTAATACTGCACGATGAGCAGGAGGAAACCTGTGACCCAGGTGAGATAGGCTTCCCATTTGAACCAGATGAGATCATCGGGCAGCTTGGTCGGAGCGACCAAGTATTTCTGCACATTGTAAAAGCCGCCGCCATGAACCTCCCAAGCTTCTCCTGAAACTCCTTCAGGCAGGTCAGCGCGTTTCCGCAGTGAAAAATCGAGGGCGACGAAATAGAAACTCGTGCCGATCCAGGCGATGCCCGCAATCATGTGGCCCCAGCGCAGCAGCAGGTTCCACCAATCCTCATTCAGGGGACTGGCATTCGTCATCCAAAGGGCGAGCCCAAGGGTCACAAAGATAATCGGCAGGGTCCAGGCAATCTTGTTAAGGGGGTCGCCCACCTCATGGCGCACCAGGAAATGCCGCAGTGCCACGCCACCCACAATGATCAGGCCCGCGAGGATCCACGCCTGCGGATGATCGGTGACCATGGCATAGTGATTTGAAACCATCATGACGAGCACCGGCAAGGTCAGATAGGTGTTATGCAGCGAGCGTTGCTTGCCCGTGGCGCCAAATGCGGGATCAGGCGTTTCGCCCCTGATTAGCGCCTCGGTAATCTTCCGCTGGTTTGGAATAATCACCGCGAATACATTGGCCGCCATCAATGTGCCCACAAAAATGCCGATGTGAATGAACGCCCCGCGGCCGGAATAGACCTGGGTGTAGCCATAGGCAGCTGCCAGGATCAGCACGAAAACCAGACCCGCCAGAAGCTGCGGCTGGGACACCGCGAACTGGCGGCACAGGAAATCATAGATGATCCAGCCCGCCGCCAGGCTGCCCAGGGAAATCGCAATTGCCTGCCACGGCAGAAGTGATAACACAGCCGGATCAATGAGATAGGAACCGGCGTTAATGTAATACTGTAAGCAGAGCAAAAGAAAGCCTGTAACCCATGTGAGATAGGCTTCCCACTTGAACCAAATCAGGTCTTCCGGAAGTTTTGCTGGCGCACTGAGATATTTGCGCACGTTGTAAAAGCCGCCGCCGTGAACCTCCCAGGCCTCACCTGAAACGCCTTCGGGCAGGCCCGCTGGCTTCTTCAAAGAAAAATCCAGCGCCACGAAATAGAACGACGTGCCGATCCATGCGATGCCGGCAATCATGTGGCCCCAGCGGGCAAGTAAGTTCAGCCATTCTACAAAAAACGGATCCATATTGGCTCCAGGTGCCAGATTTCAGGTTTCAAAAAGATACCGGATATCAGTTGCTGATACCCGGCACCTGACTTCTGACACCTTTTACTGTGGAAGCTGATCGTCAATTCCTTTGACGTACCAGTTCATGCCGAGAATATCGCCATCAGGAAGTGGCTTGCCCGCTTCGCCGACAACCGTCCCATCCTGCTTGGTGATTGGTCCGGTGAATGGGTTAAGCGTACCAGCGGCAATGGCAGCCTGCGTATCCGCCGCCATCTTGGCAACATCATCAGGCACGTTTGTAATTGGTGCGATTTGCACCGTGCCTTCGGCCATGCCATCCCAGGACTGTTGGGACTTCCAGCTGCCATCCGCCACCGCCTTCACACGGCGGATGTAATAGGGACCCCAGTTGTCAACAACGGCCGTCATCTGCGCCTTCGGTGCAAACTTGATCATGTCCGAAGCCTGGCCAAAGCCCATCTTGCCTTGCTCTTCGGCAATCTGGAGGGGTGCAGTTGAGTCCGTATGCTGGGTAATGATGTCAGCCCCTTGCGAGAACA
>CAZAMS010000285.1:0-8093 GCA_964486305.1 uncultured Aestuariivirga sp. | reverse complement strand
CGAGGAGATCATCGCGGCTCATGCCGGGCTTGCGCGGCACGCCTGCGGTGACGATGCAGACATCGGCACCCGCGACACCTTCATATTTGTTGGTGCCGGAAAGCGTTGCATTGAAGCCTTCGACGGGCCCCGATTGCGAGAGGTCGAGGGATTTGCCTTGCGGAATTCCCTCGGCGATATCGAACACGACGACATCGCCAAGTTCCTTCATGGCAGCGAGGTGGGCCAGGGTTCCCCCGATCATGCCGCCGCCAATCATTGCAATTTTTTTCCGGGCCATTTCTGCTGATCCTCTCAAACCCGCTTGGGGTGTCGTTTTTTGCACTGCGAAAAGGGAGATTTCTTTAGGACTGATAGGGCAGGGCATCAAGAACTTATGACGCCCAATTCACTATTCAAGTCGTTTTTTATGACAGAATTTCAGGTTTCGACGATTTTCTGGCCCCACCAGGCTGCCGATTGCATTTCCTGCAGCCTTGAAATGGTGCGGGCGGACTCAAACCGGTGGTCGCCCTGGGGATAAATCCGCTCTGGTGGCCGGGCCGAGGAGGCCACGAGATGGCGCTTTGTGTCATAAAGCGTGTCAATCAGCAGGACGAAACGCTTGGCTTCATTGCGTTGGCTGGTTTTGAGGGCTGGAATATCTTCCACAAAGATGGTTTGAAAGTGGCTGGCGAGGGTCAAATAATCCGGCGGCCCCAAGGGGGCCCCGCAGAGTTCGGCAAAGGTGAATCTGGCGCAGCCATGGGCGCTTTCCGGCACACGAAGACTTCTCCCAAGAACTGGAATTTCCACGGGCTCTCCCTTTGGAACGTCAGTCAAACGCTCCCAGACTTTCTGAACATGGGCGTCGGCCTGTGGACCAAGAGGAGTTACAAAACTTTCCCAGGCCTTGACCCGGCCCAAGCGATAGTCAGTGGGGCTTGCAAGTGCCACCACATCAAATCGCGTTTCCAGCATTTTGATGGCGGGAAAAAACAAGCTGCGATTGAGGCCATCCCGATAGAGCTGATCCGGCGGAAGATTTGAAGTTGTCACAATCACCACGCCATTGGCCATCAGAGCCTGAAACAGGCGTCCTACAATCATGGCATCGGCAATGTCGCTGATCTGCATTTCGTCAAGGCACAGAACCTGTGCCTGCTTCGACAGGTCCTTGGCAATTTGCGCCATCACATCGCCATCATTCAGAGCCTGGCGGCGTTTATGAATGTCCTGCATGAAGGCATGGAAGTGGACGCGCCGCTTGGCTTGCACTTTAAGGGAAGCAAAAAATAGATCCATCAGCATGGTCTTGCCGCGGCCCACATCACCATAGATATAGATGCCCTTAGGCGTGCCGTTCTTGCCCAGGAATTTTTCGATGGCCCCGCGCTGCTCGCGGGCTTCAAGGGCCTCCGCGAGGCTGCTCAATCGGGCAATGAGGCTGGCCTGCGCGTCGTCGTCGCGGAGTTCTCCGTTGGCTGTTTTTTCAGCATGGGCTTCAGGCAGCGTGGTCATCTAAAGAGTTTCAGAAAATGCAACAGCATGGCGATGTAGGCTGAAACGATAGCGACAAACCCCAGAGCGGAAATCGTGACCTGAAGGAATGAAAGTGGTTTAAGTCCGTGGTCAATCAGGCGCGGCTTGATATTGGCGAGGATGGAAATGCCGCCAAAGATGAGCAGGATGATTTGCTCGTAATAAAGGCCCGCGCCAACAATCAAGAGGCCGATGGCAAGGAGGCCAAAGCGCGCGTAGCTTCCCATGAGTTTGGCCAGAACCGAACGCAGCGCCACGCCGCCATCAAGGGGCTCCACGGGCAGGAGATTGAAGAGATTGAGACCGATCACGACAATCCCCGATTTAATCAGCCAATCGGGAAGGGCAACGCCAAACAGCAGGGGAAGGGTGATTGCCAAAGCCAGAAGCACGCTGAAGCCCGGCCCCATGAGGGCTGCGAATACGGCCTGGGCCTGGGTTTCATAGGGCAGGCGCGGCATGGCCAGCGCGCCCAGAAAGGGCAGAAAAATCATACGGCCCCAGGGCTGGCCGATCAGGCGATAGGCCAGGAGATGGCCGAATTCATGGACAAGGAGGGCTGCCACCAGCAATCCCGAAATCACCCAGCCCAGCATGAGGGCAAAGGCCACAAGGCTCAGGAAGCCTGTGACGACGGCAACTCCCGCCGAGATCATCATATGGGTTGTTTCATCGGGCTTGCCGGTTTCAGCGAGGCCCTTCAGGCGGTAGGCCCCGCCCCAGAGATCAGCGCGGGCGAGGATTTGGGCAATGAGGGGGCGTGGGCCCCAGTCATACTTTAAGCTCAGCCTGGTGCCATCGGTTTGCGGCAAGGTTTCTATGGCAATTTTCAGCAACTCGTTGTTGTGTGATTTTCCCTCCAGCCCTTCGCGGCGAAGCTCAAGATAGTTTGGGGCGCGGCGTTCGGCCACGCGAAAATCGGCCTGGGAGCTTTGCTGGCTGCCGGTTGACAGGGTTGTGACATACGTCATGCGGAAAATCCGGCGCGCAACATCAATGAGTTCGGAGGTCACCGTGGTGCGGTTCCAGTTCTGCACCTTCCCGTCATGGAGATCGACAAGGGCAAAGACCTTGTCTGGCGGGGCTTTTACTAAAACCCAGGCCCGGGGATTCACTTTCCGGCGAAAACCGAGGAGCGCCAGAAGAATGAGAATAAGGGGAAGCTCCAGGCCGACATTAAGGATGAATTCTGGCATTTGTCCTCTTGGGTTGCCATTACTTACGGGGCGCCCTGCCTGATGCGCAATTGAAAAACACGCACAGGCCTAATAAAAGCTTGGCCCATGGCCCAAAGCATCGTTGTTGCCGCCCTCTATAAATTTGTCACTCTGGAAGATTTCAGCGCACTTCGGCAACCCCTGCTTGCGGCGATGAAAGCCCATGGGGTGAAGGGCACGTTGCTTCTGGCGAAAGAGGGCATTAACGGTACGATCAGCGGCTCGCGTGAGGCTATTGACGGGTTCCTTGCCGAGCTTAAATCAGACGCTCGTTTTACCGATCTTGATCACAAGGAATCTTTCTGTGACGAAGACCCATTTTACCGCAGCAAGGTGAAGCTCAAGAAGGAGATCGTCACTATCGGAGTTGAAGACGTTGATCCCAATTTGCAAGCAGGCACCTATGTGGAGCCCAGGAATTGGAATGCACTGATTGCGGACCCGGATGTTCTGCTCATTGATACGCGCAATGATTATGAAGTGGCTCTCGGCACATTTGAAGGTGCGGCTGATCCCAGGACAGGAAGCTTCGGCGAGTTTCCAGAATTTGTTGGTGCGAACCTTGATCCCGTAAAGCATCAAAAAGTTGCGATGTTCTGCACCGGCGGCATTCGTTGCGAGAAGGCTTCGAGTTACCTGCGGAACCAGGGCTTCCGCGAGGTTTACCATTTGAAGGGCGGCATTCTCAAATATCTTGAGGAGGTGCCGAGGGAGCAAAGCAAGTGGCAGGGCGAATGCTTTGTCTTCGACCAGCGCGTGGCGGTTGGGCAGGGTCTGGTTCCCAGCGAGATTGAATTGTGCCATGGCTGCCGCGTGCCGCTTGATCCTGATGACAAGTTTTCCGAACATTATGAAGAAGGGGTGAGCTGTTCCAAATGTTTTGCGACATTGAGCGACAGGTCGAAAGCCTCGGCGCGGGAACGGCAGAAGCAAATTGATCTGGCGAAAAAGCGGAACTTGCGAAAGCCGATTGGGAATTGAATAGTATACTTCTGTCATCCCGGCGGAAGCCGGGACCTAGACTTTCAGGTGTCACACGCCTTCAAGTCTGGGCCCCCTAAGTTCGTCGGGGTGACGAGTTAATAATGTGTTCACATCTTGAGTAGAGGGAGGAAAAAGAAAATAATTGCCTATCGCTTCTTCTTTTTCCAGGCGGCCTTTTTTTCCTTGAAGGCTGGTTTGTCACCGTCGGCCCTCGGTTTTCCGGCGCCTTCGAATTTTGGTCTGCCACCCGCAAATGGCTTCTTGCCCTTGTAACCCGTGCCTTCAAACTTTGGCCCGGCGGCGCCTTCATGGGGCTTTCGGTCTTCGTAGCGGATCGGCTCAGCGTCGTGCTTGGGCTTGAAGTTTGGCTTGCGGTCTGGATGGCGCGATGGGCGGCTGATTTCTGGTGCGCCCTTCAGCAATTCAATCTTCACATCCTCGTCATCGGCAACCAGGCTGGCGATGGTGAAGCGCTCCACCACGGCATTGGCGATTTCGAACCGGGTTTCATTGTCGGTGATGCGAATGGCACCGATATCGGCTTTCACCACCTTGCCGCGCCGGCAGATCATCGGCAGCAGCCATTTGGGATCGGCATTGTTCTTGCGGCCGATATCAAGGCGGAACCAGGTGAAGTTGCGGGGTTCGGAGGAGCGCGCGCCGCGGCGCGCCGGTTTTGCCTCGCGGAAATCACGGCCGGGGCCGGGATCAAACACATCTTCGGCGGCGGGCAACCGGCTGCGGTAGACTCGTACAAGGGCTGCGGCAATTTCTTCGGGTGAGCGCAGGGCCAAAACCGAGCGGGCCATTTCCAAATCCTCTTCGCTGCTGATCTCAGTCAGCAAGGGGTCCTGCAGCATGCGCTGCTGATCAAGCTTTCGAATATCGTCAGCCTGGGGTGGCCCGCTCCACACGGGATTTACTTTTGCAGCGGCTAGCATCTGCTCGGCTTTCCGGCGGCGCGACAGGGGAATGAGCACAACGCTCACACCCTTCTTGCCAGCGCGTCCCGTGCGCCCGCTGCGGTGCTGCAAAATTTCCGCGTCGTTGGGCAAGTCCGCATGGATGACGAGGCCGAGGTTTGGCAAATCAATACCGCGGGCGGCAACGTCTGTCGCCACACAGACGCGGGCCCGGCCATCGCGCAGCGCTTGCAGCGCGTGATTGCGTTCGCCCTGGCTCAATTCGCCGGAGAGATAGACGGCGGCAAAGCCACGCTCCAGAAGGGTTGCATGCAAATGGCGCACATGGTCGCGCGTATTGCAGAACACGATGGTGCTTTGCGCTTCGACAAAGCGCAGCACGTTAACGACCGCATGTTCAACTTCATTGGGTGCCACGCGAATGGCGCGGTATTCAATGTCGGCGTGGGCCCGTTCGTCGCCCGAGGCTTCAATGCGCAGGGCATTGCGTTGGTAGCGCTTAGCCAGGTTCGCAATGGTCTTTGGCATGGTGGCCGAAAACAACAGCGTGCGGCGCTCAGCAGGCGTTGCCTCCAGAATAAATTCAAGGTCTTCACGGAAACCGAGATCAAGCATTTCGTCGGCTTCATCCAATACTACCGCCTTGAGATCGGCGATGTTCAACACGCCGCGCTCGAGATGATCTCTGAGACGCCCCGGGGTGCCAACGATAATATGGGCGCCATCGCCCAGCCGCCGCCGCTCGCGCTTGGGATCCATGCCGCCGACGCAGGAAAGAATGCGTGCCCCCGTATAATGGTAGAGCCACTCCAATTCGCGCTCGACCTGCATGGCGAGTTCGCGGGTAGGCGCCACGATGAGGGCCACGGGGGAGGCTTCCGGCGAAAACCGTTCCGCGCCACCCAGAAGGGTTGCAGCAATGGCCAGGCCATAGGCCACGGTTTTGCCGGACCCGGTCTGTGCCGAGACGACGAGGTCGCGGCCTTCCGCTTTGGCTTCAAGAACGGCGAGTTGAACTGGGGTCGGGTCTTGATATTTGCGCTCGGCAAGGGCGCGCGCGAATGGGACAGGGGTCAGGGGAAATGCCAATTTACAAGATACTTTTCTAACGGAGTTGAGGGCGGGCAAACAGGGTGCCGTGTCCAGAGATGCCGCATGCTGGGCGCCTCATAAAGCAGTTCATGGCAAAATACCATGGCAGAGGTTTCGCCGCTATTCCGGATCAATCAACGCCACATGGGGGCTTGCGTGGCGGGGCAGCTTGCCGGCAAGCCGCGGGTCGTCGTGAATCTCCACCATGAGACCATAGGGCTCAAAGCCCGAACGGCGATAGAAACCGAGCGCGTTGGGGTGGTCGAAGTGGCAGGTGTGAACCCAGAAACGGTTGATCGGCTTCTCCCAGGCCTTTGCAATGGCGATATTCATCAGTATACGGCCTATTCCGCCGCCGATGACTTCCTTCGCCAGGCCAAAGAAGGCCAGTTCACAGTTGGGCAGGTCCGTGAAATCAAGCTCCAGCACGCCAATTGCCGTGTCACCCTGATAGAGGGCGTAGGACTCCACCTGTGGGTGGCCGAGAATCGCCGCCAGCTTTTCATCAGGCATGATGAGGCGTGAAAACCACATCAGGTCTTCGCCCACCTTGCGGAATATCCTGCGGTAGCTGTCGAGGTCACTCACATCAACACGCCGCAATGAATAGCCCGCCGGCAGAGATGCATCCTTGCTTTTCGGCTTGGATGTCATCTCAAGACAGGTCACCACATTGGCGAGCCTGCCTTTCGGCAGCTCATAGTAACCCACGGGCAAATCAAGCTGCTGCATCAATCAGCGCATTGTCGGAATGGAAAACTGGGCGCCTTCCTTGGTGCCGGAGGGCCAGCGCGAAGTCACGGTTTTCGTCTTGGTATAGAAACGGATGGAATCCGGTCCGTGCTGGTTCAGATCGCCAAAACTTGAGGACTTCCAGCCGCCGAAGGTGTGATAGGCCAATGGCACGGGAATAGGCACATTCACGCCCACCATGCCAACCTGCACTTTGGCCGCGAAGTCGCGCGCCGCATCGCCGTCACGCGTATAGATCGCAACGCCGTTGCCATATTCATGGTCATTGCACAGGCCCAACGCCTCGTCATAGGTCTTGGCGCGCACGACACCGAGCACGGGGCCGAAAATTTCTTCCTTGTAAATCCGCATGTCCTTGGTGACGTTGTCGAAGAGCGAGCCGCCGAGGAAATAGCCGTTCTCATAGCCCTGCATCTTGAAGCCGCGGCCATCCACTTTGAGTGTCGCGCCCTCCTTCACACCGATGTCGATGTACCCTTTCACGCGGTCGAGCGCCATTTTAGTGACCAGCGGGCCGTAGTCGGCATCGCGGTCGGTTGACGGACCAATCTTGAGATTTTCAACACGTGGAACAAGTTTTTCAATGAGCGCATTGGCGGTTGCTTCGCCCACGGGCACAGCTACTGAAATCGCCATGCAGCGTTCGCCGGCCGAACCATAGCCCGCGCCGATCAGGGCGTCGACGGCCTGGTTCATGTCTGCGTCGGGCATGATCACCATGTGATTCTTGGCACCGCCAAAGCACTGGGCGCGTTTGCCCGTGGCCGTCGCACCGGCATAAACATATTGCGCGATTGCAGTTGAGCCCACAAAACCAACGGCCTTGATGTCGGGATCATTCAGGATGGCATCAACGGATTCCTTGTCGCCGTTCACGACGTTCAAGATTCCGGGTGGCAGTCCTGCCTCGAGGAAAAGTTCTGCGAGGCGCAGGGGGCAGGAAGGGTCGCGTTCGGAAGGCTTCATGATGAAAGCGTTGCCGACGGCAATTGCGGGTGCGCATTTCCACAAAGGAATCATGGCGGGGAAGTTGAAGGGCGTAATGCCCGCCACAACGCCCAAGGCTTGCCGCATGGAATACATGTCAATGCCGGGGCCTGCGGCATCGGTGAATTCGCCTTTGACGAGGTGGGGCACGCCGCAGGCAAATTCCGCCACTTCAACGCCGCGCTGCAAATCGCCGAGCGCATCGGGAACGGTCTTGCCGTGTTCCATGGAAATGAGCGTGGCCAGTTCTTCCTTGTGCTTGGAGGCCAACTCCAAAAACTTCATCATCACGCGGGCACGGAATTGGGGGTTCTTGGCGGCCCAGGCGGGTTGTGCCGCCTTGGCGTTTTCCACGGCGGCACGCATTTCGGCCTTGGAGGCAAGGGCCACCTTGGCCTGCACTTCGCCTGTGTTGGGGTTGAAAACATCGGCAAACCTTCCAGACGTGCCCTTAACCTGCTTGCCACCGATGAAGTGCCCGATTTCCTTGACCATTTTTCGCTCTCTTTAATCCTGTTTGAGGATGCCTGAACCCCAGATTAGTCCTTATAGACCACTCAGATCAATTATGGAATAAATATGTCGTTGGAGCCAATAAATAGAATTTTTATTCTAC